>CAZXTD010000044.1:0-24466 GCA_964643575.1 uncultured Glaciecola sp.
GAACGATACATTGCAATGCCAGGGCAAGCCACGGCTTACCTTGTAGGCAAAATTAAAATCATGGAATTAAGAGAAAAAGCCAAACAGTCTCTGGGTGATAAATTTGACTACCGCGGATTTCATGACGAAATACTTAAAGATGGGCCAGTGCCTATGTCTATTTTAGAAGAGAAAATTGACAATTGGATTGCGCGAACGAAAGCGTAACGTGACCACGAACTACGCATAGAAGATATTTAAAACAAGTAAGCTTAGTTTGGAGAAAGCTATTGAAAGTGTCAAGTATACGTACCTTTATTCCGAGCAAGGATTTTGAAAGCTCAAAAGCGTTTTATACTCAGTTTGGTTTTATTGAAGACCCCGTATCGCCTGACTTGAGTCTTTTTGAAAACAATGGATGCGTGTTTTTTTTGCAGCGTTTTTATAGCAAAGAATTTGCTGAGAATTTAATGTTTCAATTAGTGGTAAACGATATTGAAACAGCTTACAAAAGCGCTTCTAAAATAGAGCCTAAAACGAAGCTTACAGATATAACTCAAGAGTCGTGGGGAAAGGTGTTTTACCTCTATGGACCTGCGGGAGAGCTTTGGCATGTGACGCAACTGAATCAGGCGACTTAGCTTTATAAGTCGAATCAAAGAGAGCTTGTAGCACTATTGATGAGCCGTATCTTCAATATAGTCGATGCAGTAGCACGCCTGCATAGCCTGCTGAGTAAACGCAGCAGAACCCCACGACCAGCCTACACCAAAACCAGATACCAATATATTATTTGTGTTTTGGGTAAGGTTTTTACCGATCGACATACACATGGCCAGAGGAATAGAGGCTGAGCTAGTATTGCCGCAGTTTTCGATTGCTATTAGCACTTGCTCTTCACTTAAATTAAGTTTGTCGCCCAAGTGTTTAATCATCATGCTATTAGCTTGGTGCATAATGGCATAATCGATGTTTGCGGTTTGCCATTGTTTTGCGCTTAAACATGCTTGAATTGATTTAGGAATTTCACGTAATGTAAAAGCAAATACTTGCGTGCCATCCATGCTCAAGTTTGCGGGTTCACTCGGTTTTAAGGCACCACCATTAGGTTGAATTAAATAAGGTGCACCGCTGCCATCGCTGCCTAAGTCGAATATGATTGGGTCTGCGTTCGAATTTTTACTCAGTAAAATTGCGCTTGCGGCATCACCGAAAAGAGTATTGACCTTCGTATTATCTGCGAGGTATTGATGTGATGTGGTGTCGCCAACAACTAATAAGGCCTGAGTAGCTGAGCTAGCATTAAGCAAGTGTGCGCATTGCCACAAACCATATACAAAACCGGAACACCCTAAATTCACATCAAAAGCGATGCAGCCTTTTTGCAAACCTAGTTTAGATTGCAATTGCACGGCGTTACCTGGAAAAGGATAGTCAGGCGTTTGGGTCACAAAAATGACCAGGCCAATATTATCGGTTTTCGTTTGGGTCTTATTGAGCAAGTCGTTTGCAGCACAGTGACCTAAAGTAAGCGCCGTCGTAGTTTTGTTTGCAACGCGTCGTTGCTTAATGCCTGTAGAGCGAATGATTTTGTCCAACTCACCTTCAGAAAACTGCTCTTCAAGCGATACATTGTCTATACTATTTAAAGGCAATACAGAGCACATTGCAGTAATTTCGACGCCAGAAATGGTAGATATACTCATGCTTGTACTCGAGTTGTTCCCATCGCCTTAAAATGCTTTGGGTGCTGGATTTTAAATAAGGCTAACATTTTAATGCTATCAAAGTGAAAGCTTACACGTTATATTATTCAAAATTTAGCAAAATATCACTTTATTGCTAACTATTTCAAAGAGGTGCGTGATGGAAGCCATCATTAAGTCGGTTAAAATAGCGGGCATGCAAGCTGCAATTCCTCCGCATAAACATTCCTATATTGAGTCGCCTGATGACGTCTTTTCAAAAGAAGAGGCGGAAAAAATTTATGCAGCAACAGGCATTCATAGCCGCCGTATTTTACCCAAACATTTATGTGCCTCCGATATGTGCTTGCGCGCAAGCGAAGACTTACTCGCTAATTTAGGCTGGGACGCAGATAGCGTAGACGTCCTCATTTATGTATCGCAAGACGCTGATTATGCCTTACCCGCTACCGCTTGTTTGATGCAACAACGCTTGGGTTTGCCTTCTACCGCGGCTTGTTTGGATGTGAGTCTTGGGTGTTCGGGTTTTGTCTATGGCACATGGATTGCCAGCCAAATGCTCAATAGTTCAAACGGCAAACGCGCACTTGTTTTATGCGGCGATACATCAAGCCGCCATTTATTGCCTGATGACAAAGGCACCTTGCCTTTATTTGGTGATGCAGGGGTGGCAACAGCGCTCGAGTTTGACCCCAGTTGGCCCGACTCTTACGCCGTTTTTGGTACCGACGGCACTGGCGGCCAGCATATTGCGGTAGAAGCGGGTGGCCGGCGCAAACCCTATATGCCAGAGCTGCACGAGCGAAGCGAGGATGAAGAGGCCCAATTATATAAAGAATCTCGTTTGCATTTAAATGGTGCGGCGGTGTTTTCTTTCACGCTCAAACGCGTCCCTAAGCTTGTAAAAGACACCCTAGCATTAGCGAATTTAGATAAAGATGAGCTCGACATGGTAGTGATGCATCAAGCGAATGCTTTTATTTTGGAACACTTGCGCAAAAAAGCGAAAATAGACAAAGATAAATACCTGATTGATATGCAAGACTTTGGCAACACCTCAAGCGCGACGGTGCCCTTGGCTATTTGTCACAAGTTGAGCGAGTTTTTTACTCAACCACAAAAAACAATGCTTGGTGGGTTTGGTGTGGGTTGGTCGTGGGGCGCAATTATTACCGACATTCAATTGCAAGCGCTTGCAGGTATCAGCACTATTGAAGACGACTATGAGCCTTTGTCTTTACGCCAAGCATAACAGCGAATAGAGCGAGTAAGTCTGGCCTCTCGCTTAACGCCTTAACAACATCGAGAAAAACCAAAGCCTATGCTAAATAATAAACGTTATCTTGTTACTGGCGCTTCAAATGATTCAGATATAGGCATGGCGATTTGCAGAACGCTTGTAAAGAATGGGGCACAATTGGTGTTAGCAGGCCGCCGAGAAGCGAATTTGCAGGCAACGCTTAAAGAGCTCACTACATATTCAAAAAATGATCAGGCAACTCACAAGATTGCGCCTTTTGATTTAAGCGCGCTTGATGAAATATCGCCTTGGTTTAAGCAGCTCGTAGCTGAGCATGGCCCGTTTGACGGCATCGTGCATAGCGCAAGCTTTCAAGGATACAGCCCATTAAAGCTGATAAAAGCAAAACAAATTAGCGATTACTTTGATATTAATTTTTCTGCGGCCTTAATGCTCATTTCTGCATTGTCTAAAAAAGGTCATTTTAATCCTCAGGCAAGTGCGGTCGTTATTGGCTCTGCCGCAGGTTTAAAAGGTTTAAAAGCACGTACCTTATATGCGTCTTCAAAAGCGGCTGTGTCGGCTATGGTAAAGTCGTGTGCACTTGAATTAGCTGACAAGCAAATACGAGTAAACTGCGTAGCGCCAGCGCTAGTAGCGGGCAGCAAGGCAGATGAACAATTAAATATGTTAAGTGCAGAACAAGGTAAGCAATTGCTAGCTTCGCACCCCTTAGGTTTAAGTCAACCTGAAGACGTTGCCAATGCGGTGCTTTATTTACTAAGTGATATGGGCTTAAACGTAACCGGCACAACCTTGGCGGTTGATGGTGGGTATCTTGCCGGCTAAATCCACAAAAAATCGTGATTGGCATTTTGTATTTTATGCAAATGCCTCACCCCTCATCGGGTCTGGTCATGTGATGCGCTTGTTAGCTATTGCTCAGCGCTGCAAAGAATATTCGATAAACCTTACTTTTGCCTACACTGCGTGCGCACAGACTATGTTAGAGCGCCTTAAACGCGAAGGATTTGCTTGCGTGTCATTGCCCGCTGCCTTTACGCAAGAGGATATTGACGGTTTGGTGGCAGATGCTATTTTTGTTGACGACTATGACTTGACTACTGAGCAGTGGCAAGTGTTTGAGACAACCCCCGCATTGCTTATCAACTTAGACGACAATATTAACGATGGACCCGCGCTGGGGGATATCATTATAAACCCCGCCGCAGACGCTAATGAAAATGATTATCGTGCTCGAAACTTAAGTGCTCAATTGTGCCTAGGCCCCTCTTACACCTATTTACGAGATGAGTTTGCAAAAGAAGTTTGTTCAGAATTAGCATCTCGCGAGCAGGTATTGATTACCTTGGGCGGCGCTGACGTAAAAAACATGACCTTTAATATTCTTGTTGACCTGCTTGCCAATTTACCGCCTGAACTACACGACCTAAAAATATGTGTATTGCTTGGCAGCATGAATACTCGTGCAAAAGACCGACTGCTCAATATTTGTGATGAAAACATGAATGTGAGCTTGATAGAGCAGAGTGAGCAGGTAGCGACGCTTATGAATAACACTGGCTTAGCGGTGTCGGCTGCCGGCGGTACCTTAGGTGAATTAGCTTGTATGGGCGTGCCTACGCTTGCTTTAGTCAGCAGTGACAATCAGGAGTCAGCGCTTAAATCACCTTATTTAAACACATGGTACCAAGCCATTGATGTTAGGCCATTTGTAGGACCAGCCACAACACAGTTTGACGATGTTCAAAACCAAGGTCAATTGCCTGCGCAGGATAGAGCTATCCTTGCTACTATTACTAGCCAAGTGTATGAATTATGGCGTGATTTATGCAGAAGGCAAAAGATGCACAATGCCGCGCGTCAAATAATTGATAGTGACGGTTGCTCGCGTATTGTTAAATGTGTACTCAAGCAATTATCATAAACGTGTTTAAAAGTAGCAGATAAATACTTAACGAGGACCCCAGATTAAATGACCCTTGCTTCCCAGTCTATTGCACCTGAGGCTTATTACAGTGCGAAGATTTATCAACAAGAGCAAAGTGCCGTTTTTCAAAAGCATTGGCAATTTGTCGGGTTTACCGATGAGCTGACCGAGCCTAACGATTTTATCACCAAGCAAATAGGCGCGGTGCCTGTGCTGGTGCAAAATATTCAAGGCAGCCTATATGCGCTACTGAACGTATGTAGCCACCGCAAAGCGACTCTACAAACCGAAACCAAGGGCAATAGAGTATTACGCTGCCCCTATCATTGCTGGGCTTATGGTAAGGAAGGTAAGCTAGTCAGCGTTCCGCAAGAACGCTCCGATTTCGCTTTTACGCCGGAGCAAAAAGAAGCCTTATCATTAAAGTGTTTTGAACTTGAAACATGCGGTAACTTTGTTTTTGTTCGCGTTGATACAGGTGATGAAAACGCACCAAGCCTTGAGTCTTTCTTAGGTGCATATTATGCCGTATTACAGAGCCTGTCTGATTATTTTATCGACCCTATTCAGTCTGGTCAGTATGAATGGAAAACTAACTGGAAACTTGCTGTAGAAACTGTACTTGAGGTTTATCATGTGCCGGGCGTGCATCCAGATAGTTTTGTCAAGCTGGCTAAACCAAGCTGCGAAATTGTTGAAAATGGCATACATAATACTGGCATTACGCCATTGCAAGGTACGCCGCAAAAATGGTGGAAGGGCGTGCGAAAGCATCTTAAGCTTGCTCAACATCCTGAGCTAACTGAATATAATCACTTTTTTATTTATCCTAATTTGGCGATTGGACTTACCAATGGTTCGCTTATGTCGGTGCAAACTTATGAGCCTATCGACGAAACAAATAGCCAACTCAACTTTTCTTTGCGCATGGTAAAACGCATTGACGGAGAGCAGTCTCGGCAAGCTGTCAAAAGTGCGGTGCAAGAGAACTTTACCAGCTTCAATGACACTACACTTGAAGAAGATCGCATCATAGCCGAGTCGTGTCAGCAAAATATGCGGGTGAATAATCAAGCAGGCGTCTTAGGCAAATGTGAAGGGCGCATTGTGCATTTTCATCAAACTTGGCGAAGCGACTTAAGCACCGATAATAGTGATAAACCGACAAACATAATACAGGTGAGTCACATTGAATAAATCACAGCACTTTTCTGAAGCGTTCAGTATTTCAGGGCGACCTATATCACGAGAAGACTCACCTTATATTATTGTTGAGCTGTCGGGCAATCACAAAGGCGATTTAGAACAAGCCCTCGCGCTTATCGACCACGCTGCTGCAACCGGTGCAGATGCGATTAAGATTCAAACCTACACGGCCGACACGATTACCTTAAAACACGATGGCCCCGACTTTATGCTTGAGGGCGGCTTATGGGCAGGGCGAAGTTTGCACGACTTGTATCAGGAGGCACATACACCTTGGGAATGGCATCCGGCTTTATTTGCGCGAGCGAAAATTCATAATATACCGATTTTTTCTTCTCCGTTTGATAGTTCAGCCATCGATTTGCTTGAATCATTAGACTGTCCAGCTTATAAAATAGCCTCGTTTGAAATTAACGATATTGGTTTAATTAAGGCCGCGGCATCAACCGGTAAACCTATTATTATGTCGACGGGTTTAGCTACCTTAGATGAAATTGAAGAGGCGGTGCAAGCCGTGCTTGACGCGGGAGGAACACAGCTCGCTTTATTGCATTGTATCAGTGGCTACCCTACGCCAATTGGCGATTGTAATTTATTAACGCTTAACGATATGCAGGCACGATTTAAGGTGCCAATTGGATTGAGCGACCATACTATCGACAATACAGCCTCGATAACAGCAGCTGCGTTGGGTGCGGCTATTATTGAAAAACATTTTACATTAGATAGGAGCGATGGCTCTGTTGACGCTGCTTTTTCGTTAGAGCCACAAGAATTTAAAGCTTTGGTTAAATCATGCCGAGACGCGCATTTAGCACTTGGTAAACCTGGCTATGATATAAAGCCGAGCGAAGCCGGTGGCAGAGACTTTAGACGCTCTTTATATGTTGCTCAAGATATGAAGCAAGGTGAAGCGTTTACAGAACAAAATGTGAGATCGGTTAGGCCGGGTAAAGGCATGCATACCCGTTATTTACCCAGCATAATAGGCAAGGTTTGTTCACAGAATATTGCGCTTGGCACTGCTTTACAGCCTGAGCTTATTGTTGGTTTTACACAGTCAGATGCGAAACGATGAAGACAAGTTTGAATAAGATTGCTGCGCATTTAAATATTAAGGCCGTGCCGCTTAATTTTATTGTACAAGTATGGGGAGTAGCGTTTTGGCTGTAATATGTATTACTCAAGCCCGTTTAGGTTCGGTACGCTTACCGCAAAAGGTGCTTATGCCTTTAGGTAATTTGAATTTACTCGATACGCACATGATGCGAGTCAAACAAAGTCAAACAGTTGACCAACATATACTTGCTATACCGGGCACGCCAGACAATCAAGCGCTTGCATCGTTTTGCCAAAAACAAGGCTACACCGTATTTATGGGCGATGAAAACAATGTGTTATCTCGTTACTATCACGCTGCGCTGGCGAATGGCGTTAAACAAAATGATACGATTATCAGACTCACAGGTGATTGCCCGCTTATTTGTCCGTCGCTTATTGATGATGTGGTGAAACGTCACCTCACTGATAACCCTAACGGTTATAGCCATCTTAATTTGGCGTATTGGGCGAGAGGTTTGGATATTGAATTGTTCTCCATGGCTTTGTTACAACGTACCTTTGAACAGGCAAGCTTGCCTTCAGAAAAAGAACATGTGACTTACTATATGTACACTCATCCAGAGCAATTTAACATTTTGTCGGTGGATGGCGGTGATAGCAACAGTGACCCAAATGAGCATAAACATTGGTCGGGATACAGGGTGTGCGTTGACGAATTGGATGATTTTAGAATGTTGACAGGGTTAATCAACGAGCTGGGAGATAACTGGTTGCAAAGCCATGCAGTAGATATTTGTAGAGTACTTGAGGCAAACCCTGACCTCGCCAATATTAATCAATTAGTTGCGCAAAAGAAAAGTGCGTAACATTAGCAAGCAACAGGATATATTGAATGAATAAGCAAGAATTTTTAGATGCGATTGCCGAGATTGTTGAGTTAGATGAAGGCGCCCTAAAAGGCGATGAAGTATTAGCAGACATTGAAGAGTGGGACTCACTTGCCTTTTTGAGCGTTATTGCGATGGCAGATGAAGAGTTCGATCTGGTGATTCAAGGTGATAAACTAGAGCAAATAAAAACAGTCGATGATTTAGTTGCTCTTGTGAGTGACCACCTTAGCGACGCATAAAAAGAAGATAAAGATGAGTCAAGCTAGCCTTAACCCTTTGGACATGTCTGAACAAACCGTGTTAGTAAGTGGTGCATCGGCAGGTATTGGCCGCGCGGTTTGTTTGCTTTTGTCACAGCTTGGCGCAAGGCTTATTTTAAACGGCAGAAACGAAGAAGGCTTGCAGCATACCCTTGACCTTTTAGCGGGTGATAAGCATGTCAAAGCCCCCTTTGATTTAAGCCAAACCGATGCACTCGCCGATTGGGTGAGTGGTCTAGCAAAAGAACATGGGCCAATTAAGGGTTATGTTCACTGTGCAGGGATACAAGTAACGCAAAGTATTCGCGCCTTCGATCAAGCATTTTTTGACCAGACCATGCAAACTAATTTAGCCAGTGCGCTGGCCATTGCAAAAGGGTTTCGCAAAAAACGAGATAAGTCAGTACAGGGCAGTATAGTGCTGGTGGCATCTATCGCGGGCCTTATTGGGCAGCCTGGTAACATTGTGTATGGTGCAAGCAAAGCTGCGCTTATTGGCGCAACTCGTGGGCTCTCTATGGAGCTTTTACGCGATAACATTCGGGTTAATTGTGTTGCCCCCGCTTTAGTCGAAACCGATATGGCAGAAAAAACACGTCAAAGTATGACGCCTGCGCAATTTAAATATATTGAAGACCAGCACCCAATGGGTATTGGCCAACCTGAAGATGTTGCTCATGCGATAGCGTTTTTGCTTAGCGACAGTGCGCGTTGGATTAATGCAGTATGCTTGCCGGTTGAAGGGGGTTATCTTGCTAATTAAGTGCAATAACATACTGTTTTATAAGCTTGTTTAAGTAAAGAGCCTGCATGAGCCTTAAGTTTACCCCTATGCAAAAATCTGACGCCAAACTTTTATTGAACTGGCGAACTGCCCCCGAAATTACTCGGCATATGTATACTGATGTGGAAGAGCCAAGCATCGAAAAGCAAAACGCTTGGATAGATGCAATGAATGCAAGAAGCGACTACCTTGGCTACATTATTATTGATGATGAAACGCCAGTTGGTTTTTTGTGTTTTACTGATATTGACGAACAACATAGCCGCTGCAGCACCGGGTCTTATATCTATGACAGAGCAGCGCGACTAAAATACGCGCTCACCCTGCACACCTATATTTGTAACTTTGTGTTTGCACGTCTTAAACTGAACAAAATTGTTAATTATGTGATGGATGCCAATGCAAAGGTGGTTAAACTTCAAGAACTGCATAAAACACGTTTAGTCGGTTGTTTTAAGCAACATATATACAAGAATGGCGAGTATCATGACGTTCATGTTTTTGAACTACTCAAACAAGACTGGGCAAAACAAAAGCAACACTTTGACTTAGCAACTATTCAATCAGCCTTCGAGGACTGGAAATAAATGACCGAGCAAGACATTACCAAATTGATAATTGAGCAAACGCGCAACATCATCGAAGACAAATCAGAAGCTTGCCCCGAGCTTTTGCCCAATACGTCATTTTTGGCTGACACACCAATGGATTCTTTAGACTTGGCCACTTTATTAATTAACTTAGAAATGACAATGGGTAAAGATCCATTTAGAGATGGCTTTAAGCAGTTTCAGACCATTGAAGAATTAGCTGTTTTATATGTTTGAGTTGAATTTTAGCAACTCACTTGTGGCGTAAGCTGAACGAGTGCTAATGCGGGTTTTCAATTAAATGCAGACATACAACACTTTTTCCCCACATTTTGAGCTTACTGAAGAGCAAGGCACTCGGTTATTGCCAGAGCTTTTCGCTAATGCTAGTAGCTTTGATATAGTAGGGAAAAAAATTGATTTCGAGTTAGAACAAACTGCCAACGAATCTAAGCTTGGTTTTGTAGAGCTTGGTTACTCAAAAGACCCGTCTGAACAAGCCGGTATCGTTGGTGAGCTCATTGCTGCAATTCATTATTGCAGCACAAAGGGAATTCCTTTGTTACTTAATCGTAGCGGGGATAATTTCGATAAGAAAGAGGTGACAGGCGGTTTTAAGTTAGGCATTCAAAGTTCGGGTACCACAGGGAAGCCTAAATGGGTCCTACATGATTTTGAGCGCCTATTGAGGCCACTTAAAGACATTAGTACCTCCTATAATGGTGATTTTGTTAGCGCTGACAAAGATCTTGAGCATCGATGGTTGCTTACCTACCACCCCTTTAGCTTTGCTGGTATTCAAGTTATTTTGCAATGCTTAGTGAGTGGCAATGCTTTATTTTCTTTCCCACATTTACAGGTAGGAGCTTTAGCAAAAAGGGCAAAAATTCATAAGATCAATGCGTTAAGTTGCACACCAAGCATGTTTAGAGCGCTCAACCTAGCATGGCAAGCAAAAGAGCGCCCGCAACTATCAACAATAACTTTAGGTGGCGAAATAGCAACGCAATCAATACTAGACGAAGCGAAAAAATGGTTTGGGCAAGCGGCAGTCAGGCATATTTATGCAAGCACTGAAGCAGGTGTGCTTTTTAGTGTTAAAGACGGCCTTGAAGGTTTTCCGCAAGCGTGGCTTAAAAAGTCGTTTAAGGGATGGTTATTGAGCATCGAGGATGAACAGCTAGTACTGACACTTCAGTATGAAACAAGCAAGCAAAGTACAGAATGTCCATCGAGCACCTTTACTAAAATTGACACAGGTGACCGAGTAAAAATAGAGAATGGGCGATGTTTTTTTATTGGGCGCTTCGATAACATTATTAATGTAGGCGGTGCGAAAGTTGATGCCTTAGCAATCGAAAACCAAATTATTGGGCTCGATTCGGTTGTAGATGCACGGGTATACGCAAAGCCAAACCCCATTGTGTCAAACGTGATTGCCGTTGAAATAGTATCAAAAGATAAGACACGCTCTCAAGCAGCTTTGAGCGAATGGAAAAAAACAGTATTGAGCGCACAGCAACCTCGTTTAGTTAGTTGGGTCGAAGATATACGTTTGAGCGGTGCAGGCAAAAAACAAAGGATCGAATTATGAAGCTAGTCATTGTGACTGGAGCAAGCCAAGGTTTAGGCCTTGGGATAAGCCAAGATCTACTTGAACAAGGCTATTTAGTAGCCGCGTGCAGCAGAACCCAGAGTGATGCTTTAACGTCTTTACAATCTCGCAGTGAACACATCAAGTGGTTTGAACTTGATGTAGGGAATGAGGCGCTAGTTGCTCCTTGCATTGCCAATATAAGAAAGTGGGCAAAAGGTGCTGAGCTTTGGGCACTTATTAACAATGCCGGGGTTGCTAAAGAGGGCGTTTTAGCGACCTTTCCTAATATCGAAAGTGACCAATTATTACAGACTAATTTGCACGGCGCTTTGTATATGGCCAGAGAGACTTTGCGTGTCATGTATCAACAAAATAGTGCAGGGCGTATTATTAATATTAGCTCGATTATTGGCAGTCGGGGTTATACGGGCTTGGCTGCTTATTCTGCCTCAAAAGCCGGTATTGATGGTCTTACAAGAGCGTTGGCGAGAGAAAACGGCCGCCGTAATATAACCGTAAACTCTATTGCGCCAGGGTATTTAGAAACAGAAATGTCGAGCACGTTGAACGAAAATAAACGTGCTCAAATTATCAATAGAACGCCTCTTAAACGCTTGGGCAAAGTATCGGATATTACGCCGTGTGTTCGCTTTTTATTGTCAGTTGATGCGGCATTTATTACTGGGCAAACGATTACCATTGACGGCGGTATTAGCAATTAAAGCCAGTAGCGCTGTCTTAATACCTATAACTCAGGACAAGCATTGATTTGCTCTTTGCTTAGCTTGCATTCAACTGTTTTTTTCTCCCAACTAATACTCGCTATTTGATTGCAAGGCACCAACACGCGTTTGCCACCAATAAACCAGTTAGATGTATCGACGACTAAGTATTGTAATGACCATCCTGTAGTATCCCATATAAAGTCATGTACATGTCCTTTATCGCCGTCTGTTGCGTGGAGGTTGTAGTGGCTTACCTCAGATACTTCTCGTAGATGATTGGTTTTTTCAATATCTTTATGTTGCGTCTTATCAACAACAAGTGAATCGGGATCGGTTAACGCACCTGGATAAGTGTAGTCACCCCAAGGGTGTGAACCCAGCCAATAATAGCTGTAACCAAAGTGATCAAAGTACTGTAATTCAAATTCGCGAGAAACGGTTTCTTGTTCCTCAACTTTAGGGGAATCTTCGACCAGCCGTTTGGACATCGTTAAGGTAATGTCGTTACTGTTCTCATCTAGTTTGAGAATAGAAATAGGTGTGATTAAAACCTTTTTGCTTAAGGGCATCAATGGATGAGTATCTAAAACAAAAAATCGGATGGTCCAGTGTTCATCATCAAAAATAATGTCTTGAATTTTGCCAATATCACCATCGCTTGCATGTACTTGGCGTGCTCGTAATTTTTCTAAGTTAATTAGCATAAACACCTCTTAATGATTGGCTTTTATTGTGTACAGACAAAATACAACCTCAACTTTAGTTTAGTAAAAAGTATAATTGATTGCAAAACGCTCGCCCATCAAGCGTAAATAAGTGTTTTAAAGCATGTGGTTACGTATAATCTTTCAAAGGCTACCACCTTCTTTTCAATTCATAGTATGATTTTTATTCTAGATAAATCGAAAAACAGGCATGTAATGCAAAGCATTTGCGTTGGAAAGAAAAAAGTGACGCCATCTAAGGTCGTCTGTGCTGGCCGAAATTACGCTGCACACGTCCAAGAATTAAATAATGAAATGCCCTCATCTGCGGTTATTTTTGTTAAACCAAACTCTGCAATCAGTGACGTTTTGCTTACGCATGCTGTTGATAGCATCCATTATGAAGCTGAATTAAGCTTTTTGATTGTTAATAATCGTCTGGACGCAGTTGGGTTTGGTTTAGACCTGACTAAACGAGAGATACAAACTCAACTCAAAAATAAGGGGTTGCCCTGGGAGAGAGCCAAAGCATTTGATGCGTCGGCAGTATTTAGCGAATTTGTTAGTTTAAAAGAGCATGATGTAACTCGCTTATATTTAAGGTTGTTTATCAACCAAGAGCTCGTTCAAAACGGCGGGGTCGATTTGATGCTAAGAAAACCTCAAGACTTGCTTGTGGAGGCTAAGTCGTTCATGACTTTTGAAGACGCTGACATACTGATGACTGGAACGCCAAGCGGGGTGGGCCAAGTAAAAGCGGGAGACATATTTAGAGGGCAAGTTATATGCGGTGATCTTGTATTGATTGAATGTGAGTGGACTGCCCAATAAATATCGATAAGCGCAGATTAGTCTTCAGTCTCAAGTGGAATGTCTGTCACTCTTAATGATGCTGTCGCAATACTCACCTCAACAAAAAAGCATATTAAACCGCAAGCTAGCAGAATTAGACTTGAAGTAAAACTCGCTACAATCCACTGGTCAAGGTGATTTAAATAGTAGCCGTTTATTACCAATAGGAAAATGTTGATACAAACAACAACGGTTGCGCCACATAAAAAATTTATAGCGCCGTTAGCCCATCGCATTCTGCGTGACAGTGATTTGAGTTCATGTTGCCGTTTGTGCTGGCAATTAGCGGCTTCAGGTAATTCGAACCACCTTACCCGGTCAACCACTCGGGATAAGCGTTGAGTGAGAGAATTCAATAGTGTCCCAATTCCTACTATTAAAAAGACAGGCGTAAGTGCTTGTTGAATAAGTTGAATTGCGGTGACTTGTTCTTGCAAAGTGCGCTCCTAGAGAATGAATGCGTGGCCAAAATGAACCTTCTTACGCGAATAATACAGTTTACTCGTGAACACCGATAGGAGTTTGCCTGAATTTGAGTCGGATTGGAACGAATCAACTCTCATTCACACAGAAAATGTTGCCATTTAGCAACACTATATTTATTTTAATATACATTTTGAAGTAAATCAGCGCCTTACAATTAATGCTCAAAATGCATAAATATTCAATATTGCTAAGCCCCGAAAATACCTGTTATTATTAATATGTCAAAAAATTGACGCTCTAATGTACAGAGATTATTAAAGTCTTTAGTAGCTGTATTTGCGAAGCGTCTGACAACCATAAAAATAACAAATGAAATACACCTAGCATGGACAGCGCTAGCTTTCGAAGTGAATACGAATAACGGTGTATCAAGAAGAATAAAAAATGAATCGCGGAGCTGATGCTAACGCATCAGGACTTGTAAAATGAAGCTGTCTCAAGTTGTATTTAGAATTACTTTTATCGCACTTGCTATCATTTATGTAGCTGTTTTAGCTGAATTCCTTAATCCTCAATACTTCAACGTCAATGTTGAAATCCGTTACGATGCACTTGCGCTCACTGCATTGATTGTTGGTTATTTATACTTTTTTCTTAAAAGAGCAAAATTTTAATAAAAAGTTGTTAAGCCTTTATGCTTGTTCATTGCTATTGACGTTTGGTGATTAAATGTATTCCGAGTGTCTTAAAAAGTGCTAAACTAGCAAGATGCTCATAAAGGATTTTATCACTCAGCACCATGCTATTACTTTTTATATATGTGTTTATTGCACTTGGCTTTTCGTTTTTGTGTTCAGTTGCCGAGGCGGTAATCTTGAGCGTTTCTCAAGCTTATATTTCTTTGCTCGAAAAAGACAAAAAACCCTCTGGTAAGCTACTTAATCAACTTACAACTGATATTAACAGACCCCTTTCGGCGATTTTAACGCTCAATACGATTGCACATACGATGGGGGCGGCTGGCGCGGGCGCACAGGCGGCTTCAGTATTTGGTGATGCATATTTGGGTATCATCTCGGCGATTCTAACTTTGTTGATTTTAGTTTTTTCTGAAATCATCCCTAAAACGCTCGGCGCAACCTATTGGAAAGTATTAGCGCCTGCAACGGCTTACTTCCTAAAATATCTAATCTTCGCGTTATATCCTTTTGTAAAAATGTCACAAAAGCTCACTAGTGGCTTCACTGAAGAGAGCCCACTGAAGGGTTTGAGCCGAAGTGAGTTGCTTGCCATGGCAGAACTTTCCGGCAAAGAGGGCCAGTTGGCCAACCAAGAAGCGCTATTTTTGCAGAACTTACTTTCTTTACACGAACGCCAAATTAAAGATGCAATGACGCACCGTACTGTTGTGTTTTCGTTGCCAGAAGAAATGGATGTGGCTGAATTTGTTGAAAAGCATTCGGATATTGCGTTTTCACGTGTACCCGTTTATGAGGGTAGCGAAAGCGAAAACATTACCGGTTACGTAATGCGTACCGAAATATTACTTGCACATGCGAAGGGTGAAAACCAAAAGCCATTGTCTGATTACGCAAAGCCCTTGGTGACATTATTAGGTGACATGCCTTTATCAACTACCTTCGATCATTTCCTTAACTCTCGCGTTCATATGCTTTTGGTTGTAGATGAATATGGCGGCCTTGAAGGAATTCTAACGCTTGAGGATTTGCTCGAGAGCTTATTGGGCATCGAAATAGTTGACGAGCAAGATACTACCGTGAGTATGAAGCGCCTCGCAAAAATAATGTGGAAGCGGCGTGAAAAACGCATGGTGCAGCAGTTTCAAAAGCCTGACAGCACAAGTTAAATTTCAGTCAGTTCTGATATTTGCTAACCTTTCTATTAAATAGAATGGTTGTTGCTATTTATCGCAATATTCTTTTTAAAAAATAGATGTAAAATAATCATCAATCAAGGCAAACATACTTTCAATTTGCTTTGTTATTTACTAACTATTTTTTGAGGAATGACGATGACTACTTTATTAAACAACTTATTTGTAAAAAACGAATCACTTGCGCCTTTAGCATTACGCTTAGCTGCGGGCAGCATTTTTGCGGCCTATGGTTCACAAAAGTTATTTGGCTGGTTTGGCGGGTATGGTTTAGATGGCACAGGTCAGTGGATGGAGTCGATTGGTTTGGCCCCTGGCTATTTAATGGCATTAGCGGCCGGAAGTGCTGAATTTTTTGGTGGCTTGTTATTGATCGCCGGTTTACTTACTCGTCCTACCGCTATTGTGTTGGCCTTTACCATGCTGGTTGCCATAGTGACGGTGCACTTGCCTAATGGTTTGTTTATGGCAAATAACGGCTACGCATTTGGTTTAGCCTTAATGGCAATAGCATTGTCGGCGGCCGTATCAGGTGCTGGCAGATTTTCAGTAGACAACCTTGTGACGTTTTCTGACCAAAAAAGCTAAGGTGCACGAGCTTCCACTAGGAGTAAAAGCACAGAATAAACAAACAAGGGCTTGCATGGCACACATGTGAGCCTTTTTTAGTCAAACGCTTGTTCGCCTTGAAGCAAGTCGCTGACGATATAATCCCACGTTCGCATATGACGGTGAAATTTATTTTTTAGCTCTTTGGTTACTTCTTCATTATCACGCAAGTCGATAGGTATTTCAGACAATATGCGCCAATGATTAAGTGCACTGATTGCCGCCGCGCAAAGCTGTGCACAATTGGCAAAAGCCTGCTCGCTTTGCTTAAGGACTTGGTCAGTTTGCTCGCATAAAGGCTCGAGCATCGAACCGGTTATGGGCGCTAAGTTTTTGGTCACTTCATAGTCGCGCAACAGCTGTAAATAATCGAGATTAGAGGGCTCGATATCGTGCCCCGTTTCTTCGACTTGAGCCTGTATTGCACGAGCGTAGCCCATGGTTTCGAAACTACTCAAATGCAGTTGTTGAAACATATTTTCGCGAGCCTGTAGCCGCGCATCGATAAATTTTTCTTCGTTCATACACTTTTCGCTTTGCCGGTTTGTTCAAACATAATGAGTATTCACCATATCTATCTACCTGCAAAGCCAAGTATACAAGATGGACGAGAGGTTTTAAAAGTTTCGTCTTAAGAATCGCGACTATTGTCGTATTTGATGCGTAAACATGTGTGTGTATGCTGCACTGCAACAAGCTTCACAAACACCGGAATTGCTGGGTTTTTATACACAAGGGCTTATATTTATGCTGCACGTACTCAAGCGTTTATTTGCGCTTACGCTTATCTTTGTTTTATCTAATGCTTATGCATCATCTGAGTCACTAGGGCTCGATACTATCAACTTAACCAATTCAATTTTGGGTTACCTCGCGCTCGCTATATTTGTGATTGCCTATGTGTTTGTCATTTTAGAAGAACAAATACATCTGCGAAAGTCTAAACCCGTGTTAGCGGCTGCAGGACTTATTTGGATACTAATTGCAGTCGCTTACCAAAATTCACCTAATTCGCATCAAGTAGAAGCCGCTATACGGCATAACTTTCTTGAATATGCAGAGCTATTTTTCTTTTTGTTGGTGGCGATGACCTACATCAATGCCATGCTCGAACGCGGCGTATTCGATAAACTTCGTGAAATTTTGGTTGCGAAAGGTTTAAGTTATAAAAGTTTATTTTGGTTAACCGGTGTGCTTTCATTCTTCATCTCGCCTATTGCCGATAACTTAACAACGGCCTTGGTTATGTGTGCGGTGCTTATTGCGGTGGGTAAGCAAAAACCTAAGTTTATAGGTATAGGATGTATTAATGTGGTGGTCGCAGCAAACGCGGGTGGCGCATTCAGTCCTTTTGGCGATATTACAACGCTCATGGTATGGCAAAAAGGTATGGTGGAGTTCACACAATTTTTCAGTCTGTTTTTGCCATCTGTAGTCAACTTTATTATTCCCGCTTTTATCATGAGTTTTGCTGTACCAAAAGGCACACCTCAAGTTGATGCTAACAGCAGCCATGGCGAATTAAAGCCAGGCGGTATTGTCATTGTGTTTATGTTTTTGGCGACGATTGTAACGGCAGTATCGTTCCATACTTTCCTGCATATACCGCCGGTATTTGGCATGATGTTTGGATTTGCATACCTTAAAATTTACTCGTATTTTTTAAAGTTACAATCGAAGAGTTGGGAGCAAGACCCTGATGCTTCGCCAGGCTCAACTCCTCATGGGCAATACGGTAAGTTCGATATCTTTAATAAAATTGCGCAGGCCGAATGGGATACCCTATTTTTCTTTTATGGCGTGATAATGGCTGTTGGGGGATTAGGGTTTATGGGATATTTAGCGTTAGCCTCTGGCGCTATGTATACAGACCTCGGCGTGCTGCCGGCTAATATTCTCGTTGGTATTTTATCTGCCATAGTTGATAACATCCCGGTGATGTTTGCGGTGTTGACCATGAATCCTGACATGAATCTTACTCAGTGGCTTTTGGTGACGCTTACTGCTGGAGTGGGTGGCAGTTTACTCTCTATTGGCTCAGCTGCAGGGGTTGCCCTGATGGGGCAAGCTCGCGGATATTACACCTTTTTCGGGCACTTAAAGTGGACCCCGGTTATTGCACTTGGTTATTTTGCTAGCATTGGTGTGCATCTTTTGATTAATTAGTCAGGGTTTACAGAACAGCTTGTATTAGCTTATAACTGATTGTAGGTCGATTACTGATAACACTTCGTTGTATAATACGGCGCTGATATTAAGAATCGAACATTATGAGGCGCAAAAAGTGGCTTTTCGACTTTTTGCACTCTTCAATTGGGAATTGAATGAAAGCACTGGACATAAAAAGCCTTGAAAAAACCTATAAAGGAGGCGTACAAGCGCTTCGTGGTATTGACCTCACAGTAGAGCAAGGCGATTTTTTTGCGCTACTAGGCCCTAATGGTGCAGGTAAATCTACGACTATCGGCATTATTTGCTCACTAGTGAACAAAACGTCGGGCAGCATTGACGTATTTGGTCACGACTCAGTTCAACAAGAAGTGAAAGCGAAGTCATGTATTGGTCTGGTCCCTCAAGAGTTTAACTTCAATCAATTTGAAACGCTTATGCAAATCGTGGTTAACCAAGCAGGGTACTATGGTGTGCCGCGCTCCGTTGCCAAAGAACGTGCCGAAAAATACCTTAAACAGTTAGAGCTATGGGATAAACGCAATGCCAGAGCCAGAGAACTCTCTGGTGGTATGAAGCGCAGGCTTATGATTGCACGTGCACTCATGCACGAACCCAAAATGCTAATTTTGGACGAGCCTACAGCTGGTGTAGATATTGAAGTTCGCCGGTCTATGTGGACCTTTCTTAAAGAGATAAATGAACAAGGTATTACCATAATACTGACAACGCATTATTTGGAAGAAGCTGAAATGCTATGTCGCAATATTGCAATTATTGATAAAGGCATCATTGTAGAAAACACCAGTATGAAAGCCTTGTTGTCGACCTTAAATCTTGAAACTTTTGTTTTTGACCTAGCATCTGGTGCACAAAGTATCTCTGTACCTGAGTTTGAGTCTCGGGCCAAAGACGACCAAACGCTAGAAGTGGATGTACCAAAAGATCGTAGCCTCAACTCTGTGTTTGAGCACTTTACCCAGCACAATATTAATGTGAGAAGCATGCGTAACAAAGCCAATAGGCTAGAAGAGTTATTTGTTCGGCTGGTCAAAGCCAGTCACTCACCTCAGTCGGAAGAAGAGTCAAGCGCAAACCATAGTACCAAGAGAGCAAAAGCATAATGAACAGTCTTAATTTTGTTGCCCTAAAAACGATTTGGATTAAAGAGTGCACACGTTTTTTGCGTATTTGGGTGCAAACATTGGTGCCTCCGGCGATTACAATGTCTTTATATTTTGTGATTTTTGGTAATTTGATAGGCAAACGTATCGGTGAAATGGGCGGATTTAGCTACATGGAATTTATTGTGCCTGGTCTTATTATGATGTCTATTATCACCAACTCTTATTCAAATGTGTCGTCGTCGTTCTTTAGTGCGAAATTTCAACGAAATGTTGAAGAGCTCTTAGTTGCTCCAGTGCCTACTTGGGTCATTATTATGGGTTTTGTGGGTGGTGGTGTTGCTCGTGCAATGATAATTGGCGTTATCGTAACCTTCGTATCGATGTTTTTTGTTGACGTACAAATTCATAACTTTTTTGTTATTGTTGTGACTTTATTGCTCACTTCAATTTTGTTTGCTACCGCGGGTCTGATAAACGGTATATATGCAAAATCTTTTGACGATATTAGTGTCATCCCTACGTTTGTATTAACCCCTTTAACTTATTTGGGCGGCGTTTTTTATTCTTTAACCCTATTACCTAGCTTTTGGCAAACAGTTAGCCAAGCTAATCCCATTGTGTATATGGTAAATGGCTTTCGATATGGATTTTTAGGTGTGTCAGACGTAAATCACTGGATATCAATTGCTTTGTTGATTGGTTTTAACCTTATCCTATTAACTTTAGCGCACCGTTTATTAAGTAAAGGCGTGGGTATTCGCAGTTAGAGCGATTTGAGGCGATGCAAGGTGATGTAAGGTTTTGACGGCCAAATAATATATGGAAAACAAAGCACGAAGCGTTATCAGTAATCAAACGAGCATCCATGAGGATCTTGAGCAAATATTGGTTCGACACAAACAATCCACGTTTAAAAGGCCAATTGCCGAGCATACTCGACAAGCTTTTTTAACTATCATTAAGTGGCTTGAAAACTGGGAAGGCGATGTCGTTCTAGACTCTTGCTGTGGGGTAGGTGAAAGTACGCTTAATATTGCACACAAATACCCTCACGCAAAAATAATCGGTGTCGATAAATCTATCGCTCGGCTTGATAAGCATAAAAGCTACAAAGTGAAGCAAAACCAAGAAGACGAGTCCAATTATCGGGTTATTCAGGCTGACCTAAACGATTTTTGGCGATTACTGGCTGATTACATTAGCGCTAATAAACCACTTTGGCGTATTAAAAAGCATTTCATATTATATCCCAACCCTTATCCTAAAAAAGCGCAAATAGGTAAACGTTGGTATGCTAGCGCTCTAATGCCATATATCATTGAACTGTGTGACAATATTGAAGTGCGTTCTAATTGGAAATTGTATGTGCAGGAGTTTCTATTTGCCGCCCAGTTTTACGGTTTACAAGGGCAGATTTCTGAGCTCGGATGTGAGCTTGCAAAGAGTCCAGAAAAGAGTCAGTTGCAAGAGCGCTATCGAGCAATAACGCCGTTTGAACGAAAGTACCTCGACGCCAATCAAATTTGCTTTAAATTAGTCATTCTACCCTCAGGCTGCGACAAGCTATAACCTTGGCCAAAGCCAATTCCCATGCTTGTCATGCTATCTAGGGTGTTGTCGTCTTCTATGTGTTCGGCGATGAGTTGGCAATTGCTTTGTTTACAGAAATCAAAAATTTCTTGTATCTGGTGCTTACCACCTCCATTGTGTGCATACCTTGTGACGAGCTCGCCTCGTAATTTTATGGCTTTTACGCCGGCTTCAACTAACGGTTCTAAAACACTATCAAACTCATAAATATCGTCTAAAGTTACATGTAAGTTGGGTAATTTGTGTAGTAGGTTGGTTACTAAATGTGGGTGCGACTTGATGCTATCGTAAGCTATTTCCACGCCAATTAGCTTACTCGCTACGCCACTACATAACTCTTGCATCCAATCTATTAAATTTGCGTCACGTAAATCTGTTTGGAACATATTGATGCTCCAAGGCATTTTTCTGGGTAAACAATAGGCACTTGAGAGCTGCAATATACGCTTGGTAAGCTCCGCATTCGATTGCTCACGATTGACTATGTATAAAAACTCACAAGGCAGGTAAATGTTGTCGTCTTTACTTATCAAGCGTGCCAGACACTCATACCTTACGACTTTGTGATTAGCCAAATCATAGATTGGCTGAAAGTAGGGTACTATTTGTTCTATTGAGAAACTGTCTACTACGGTACGCGGCTGCACATTTATTCCTAGAGGATATTTTTTGACCTATATCTTGTTATCCGACCAAAATGCAAAGCCTTTAGTGTTTATTGAGTGAAACACCTATTTTATTCATGTAAGCGATTTCTTGGCGTTGTCGATATCAATACAAAGCTTATTTAAATTAAACTAAAGTCTAAATGAAAATGAGCTACTAAGCTTGATTTTGTGAAAGCCTATCTGAAAACTTTCAGAACAACTTGGTAAATCGACTAAAATCGGGTAAAGTTCTGTGCCGTTTTTTGACGCTATATTTGTGATAAATAGTAGTATAAAGTGACGAGTGCGAATGATTAAATGCTTGTGTGCAAATTGGTCATCATCTTTTATAAATAACGTAAGTTAGAAAGAATTAGGTAAGGGTCGTAAATTGTCGAAAGCCGATGTGAGTTTAGAACATTTGTTCAAGGTCTTTACAAAGCCTGAGCACGATGATTCGACGCTTGCTAAAATAGAACGACACTTGTCGGATAATGTGTCCGACTTCTTGTCGCAGCATGTGGTGACTAAAAAGACTTCTCTTGAAGAAATAGAGAAGGATTTTATGGAGCACCTAGTGCCTAATGCGCCAGATTTTGTCTCTAGCCACGCAGAAGTTTTGCTCGATAAACTCGTTGCACATTCTGTTAATACATATTCGCCTACATTTATCGGGCACATGACATCAGCTTTGCCCTACTTTCATCTCCCCTTGGCAAAGTTATTGGTTGGGCTCAACCAAAACCTAGTTAAAATTGAAACCTCCAAAGCATTTACGCCTCTCGAAAGACAAACCTTAGGCATGATGCATAGTCTTATTTATAAGCATGATAACGATTTTTACACAGAATACTTGCATAGTGCTAAGCACTCATTAGGCGCTTTTTGTTCAGGTGGAACAATCGCCAATATTACCGCTTTATGGGTTGCTCGTAATAAACTTTTGGGCCCACAAAAAGGCTTTGCGGGTGTAGCAAAAACAGGCTTAGCCTCAGCCTATCGTCATTTCGGTATTAATAATTTGGGTCTAATGGCGTCTAAAAGAGGTCACTATTCCTTAGGTAAAGCTGCAGACGTATTGGGTATTGGCCGTGACAACATGCTAATGGTAGGCGAGGGCAGTCATGTACTGTCGCCAGAACTTGCCCTGAAGGCAGGTCTTGAATATCAGGCCCAAGGCAATAAACTGTTATCCATTGTGGCGATTGCAGGCACGACTGAAACGGGCCACGTTGACCCAATCGACGAACTCAGCGACGTCGCAAAAGAATTAGGCACATGGTTACATGTCGATGCGGCGTGGGGCGGTGCGACTTTGTTCTCAGAAAAGCATCGCAGTATATTACGCGGTATCGAAAAGGCCGATTCAGTCACCATTGATGCGCACAAACAAATGTACGTGCCCATGGGTGCAGGAATGGCATTGTTTAAAGACCCACACGATGCAAATGCTGTCCGTCATCATGCTCAGTATATTTTGCGACAAGGTTCTAAAGATTTAGGGTCGACGACATTAGAGGGTTCCCGCAACGGCATGGCTTTGATGGTTTATTCATCACTGCATATTTTAGGTAAAGGTGGTTATGAGCTCTTAATCGATAAGTCTATTGCTCTAGCAAATGAATTTGCTGAGATGATAGACAAACATCCAGATTTTGAGTTAATTACGGCTCCTGTATTGTCTTTGTTAACTTATCGCTTACGCCCTCGACATTTACAAGCGATGGCGAACGCAGAGCATGCACAAATGAAAGCACTAAACGCGTCACTTGATTCACTCACTGTAGCGATTCAAAAGCAACAGCGTGAAGCGGGCAAGTCTTTTGTATCTCGCACGCGCATTGAGGCAGAGCAATATAATGGGCTAGCCACGACTGTTTTTAGAGTGGTATTAGCAAATCCGCTAACGACCAAAGAAGACCTTGAAGCTATTTTAGACGAACAGCTCGTGTTTGCGAATAAGCACAGTATTTGGCGTTCGCTCGCTGGGCAACAGCTCACTAAAATTGCCTAAGCCTAGAATAATATCCAATCACAATCCTTTTGTGATACTTTTTATATAATTTACCTTCATACTCAAAATCGTTAATTAAGGAAATAATTTCTTAGTTAGTGCGGTCTATTTCAATAGTGCGCGAAACTTCTGTCTCTACCGCGCTTGGTTAGTTAAATGCACTTGTGTTTTAGACAGACAAATAATATTGAGGATACAAAGTATGGATAAGATTTTAGTGGTTGAAGACGATATTGATATCGCCACGCTTATCAAGGTAAATTTATCGGAGCTGGGCTTGCATGTAGATCATCATATTGATGGTCAGCATGGTCTAAATGCTGCGCTTAACAATGATTACTGCTTAGTATTGCTTGATGTTATGTTGCCTTCTTTGGGTGGCCTAGACATTTGTAGAAATTTACGTGAGCGCAAACCCGAGCAAGCAATTATCATGCTTACGGC
>CAZXTD010000044.1:24476-27454 GCA_964643575.1 uncultured Glaciecola sp.
ATGTAACTCATACTGAATCCGGTAAGCAGGGGTTGGCGTTAGCACTTAAGAACACCTATGAGTTGTTATTGTTGGACGTTATGTTACCCGGTGTTAATGGCTTGGATATCTGCCGCGATATCAGGTTAAAGAAACCTGAGCAAGCCATAGTTATGCTTACTTCAAAAAATTCCGAGACTGACCGTGTACTCGGTTTGGAGCTAGGCGCAGATGACTATATGACCAAGCCATTTAGTATTCGTGAATTACAAGCCAGAGTACGCTCACAAATTCGTAAAGCTCATTTATTGGCCAATGTGCAGGCTCAACCCATTACACCACAGCATCTAATTGAACAAGGCAACATCAAAATCAATCAACAAACACGTGAAGTCTTTTGTAACGACCGAACAGTAGAATTAACAGCGACTGAGTTCGATCTTTTGTATCATTTAATGCAGCACCCCAACCAGGTTTTTTCGCGTGCTCAATTGCTAGAGTCGGTATGGGGTTATCAGCATAGCGGTTACGAACACACTGTAAACTCTCATATCAACCGTTTGCGCGCTAAAGTAGAAGCGGATGCAGCAAACCCAGACCACGTACAAACAGTTTGGGGTGTCGGATACAAATTTAATGTGCCGAAACAAACAGCACAAGCGCAGGCGAACTAGTATGTGGCGACCAAGGTTGTGCTTTTATCAGCGTCTTTCAGTCTCTTTAGTCGCGGTTTTTTTTGGCGTTATTACACTGTTTATTGTGGCCTCTTCATATTTGCAAGAGGCCGTTACACATGAGGGCGAACAGCGATTACATTTGTCTTTAGCGAGCCATCTGGTACACGATAATCCTTTGCTGAAAACCGGCGTTTACGATTACGATGCTTTAAAAAATCTGTTTCATACCCTGATGGTTTTGGGGCCGAGTTTTGAGTTCTATTTTGTCGATCCAGCAGGTAAAATTCTGACCTACTCTGCTGAGCAAGGCGACGTTGTGTTGACTGAAATTGATCTTGAACCGGTTAAAACTATGTTGAACGAGTCAAGTAGTCTGCCGCTTTATGGCACTGACCCTAAGTCACAAACAAAAGAAAAGATTTTTTCTGCCGCTCCGGTATTCAATGGCGATAAATTACAAGGCTATTTATACGTGATTATTGGCGGTGCGCAATACGATTCGGTGGTCGATAGTCTTAAAAAGAATAAAGGTATTCAGCAGTTTGTTATGGTGATTGTGGCGGGCACCTTATTTTTGTTTTTTGCTTTAATGCTGCTGTTTCGTGTATTTACTTTGCCGCTTAAAAGGCTCAGTGACGACATGGACTTATTCCGTAATAGCGGCTTTAACCTTACAAACTCAGGAGTAAGCTTATTGCCTTGGAAAGATGATAGCCGCAACGAAGTACAGCGTTTGGGCTACTCGTTTAACGAAATGCTAAAACATATCGATCTGCAGTGGGAAAAAATACAAGCGACGGACGCCGAGCGCAGAAGTTTGCTTGCCGATTTATCCCATGACCTGCGCACACCATTGGCTAATTTACAAGGTTATGTGGAAACCCTTGCTATAAAGGGCGAAAGTTTGCTGCCCCAAGAGCGTCAACAGTTTATCGACATATCACTTAAAAATTTACGCAATCTAAAACGTCTTATAGACCAAATTTTTGAATTGGCTTATTTGGAAAGTGGCCATGTGAAGGTAAAAAAAGAAAACTTTTTGCTGACAGAACTATTGCACGACATTGCTGCTAAATTTACGATAAAAACCAATGAGAAGAATATTAGCCTGCAAGTAGATGGGCAGCATAAAAATGCTTACGTAAATGCTGATATAGAAAAACTTGAACGGGTGCTGACCAATTTAATAGAAAATGCAATCAGGCATACGCCCAAAAATGGCAGTATTGAAATAAGTGTTTCTGACCTGAAAGGCCAAGTGGAAGTCTGTGTGACCGATACGGGTATCGGTATTGCCCCTGAAGAAATCTCTTATATTTTTGATGCCCGTTATCAAGCGAGTAATACTGAACGTGATGCTAATTCGCATGTTGGCTTAGGACTGGCAATTAGCCAAAAACTCGTCGTATTACTGGGTTCTAAATTGAGCGTTAAGAGTGAATTGGGATGTGGCACCACGTTTAGCTTTTGTTTGATGCCAGTGGCGCATTCATGATATTACAAGACTAAGCATGTAACATGCTTAGTCAAATTTTAGTTCTTTTAGTTTTCGAGTGAGAGTGTTTCTACCCCAACCCAAACGTTTTGCTGCTTCTTGTTTGTGTCCATGGGTATGGTTAAGCGCGCACTCTAGTAAAACGCGTTCAAAATCCACTAGCGCAGTGTCCAAAATATCGTTTTTACCCATTTGTAACTGCTCGTTTGCCCAGCTATGCAAAAGCGCGGTCCAGTCATCATCACTACTTGCACTTGCGTTACTTTCTTTAACTTGACTAAGCTCCGGCGGAAAGTCAGCAGGTTTTATTTCTTGCCCACTCGCCATTACAGTTAACCAGCGGCAAGTGTTCTCGAGTTGCCTTACATTACCAGGCCACCTAAGCTCTGATAGTCGCTGGGCTGCTTCTTTGCCTAAACTCTTTATTTCTACCCCAAGTTCACTTGCTGCTTTATTTAAGAAGTGCCTCGCTAAAAGCGGAATATCTTCACGCCGTTCGCTCAAACTCGGAATATGAATACGAATAACATTTAAACGGTGATACAAGTCTTCACGAAAGCTGCCATCCTCAACTCTTTTTTCTAAGTCTTGATGGGTAGCGGCGATAATCCTAACGTCTACCGATACTGGATTGTGCCCTCCAACGCGATAAAACTGCCCATCAGCAAGGACCCTGAGTAGTCTTGTTTGTACATCTACAGGCATATCACCAATTTCATCTAAAAATAAAGTCCCACCGTCGGCTTGTTCAAATCTACCTGTACGCATATTTTGAGCACCCGTAAATGCGCCTTTTTCGTGTCCAAATAATTCGGATTCGACTAAAT
>CAZXTD010000045.1:0-4679 GCA_964643575.1 uncultured Glaciecola sp.
GATTTATCTTGACCCTATGTTCCCGCATAAAAAGAAGTCAGCCTTAGTTAAAAAAGAAATGCGTGCATTTCAGCTATTATTAGGCCCCGACCAAGATAGCGAACAACTATTAAGTGCTGCGATAAACTTTGCTAGCCACTTAGCCGTATCAGACCATTCAAGTAATAACAAACCAAAACGGATTGTCGTGAAAAGGCCTGCAAGTGCGCCTTGTTTGAGTAACACTCAGGGCCTTCAACCGAGCATGGCGATTACCGCCAAAAAGCACCGTTTTGATGTGTATTTGATTCATCATAAAGCATAACAACATACAAAGGCGTAGTTATATAAACGCAAACTCAACTAACAAAAAGGAAAGACCATGATTGAAGCAGGCTCAAAATTACCCGATACCTCATTTAGCATGATAGCCGACGGTGAGATGAAAAATCCGAGCACAAGCGACTTATTCGCCGACAAAAAAGTAGTGATGTTTGCTGTCCCTGGCGCATTTACGCCAACGTGTTCAGAAGCACATTTGCCAGGCTTTATCGCTTTAGCTGATAAATTCAAAGAAAAAGGTGTAGACGACATCATTTGCCTATCGGTAAACGATGCCTTTGTAATGCATGCATGGGGCGAGTCACAAAACGCGGAACATATTACTATGCTTGCCGACGGCAACGGCCAGTTTGCTAAACTAGCCGGTATCGACATGGACACCGACGGCTTTGGCGGTATCCGTTCAAGACGCTACAGCATGTATGTTGAAAATGGCGAAGTAAAAGTGTTTAACCTTGAAGAAGGTGGCGGTTTTGAAGTGTCAGATGCAGAGACTTTGTTAAAAGCGCTTTGATGTTTAAGCGTTAAGTTTAAGTAAACGCGAAACCTGATATAAAAAAGCACAACTGATGTTGTGCTTTTTTTATAGTTGATTTAGTTTGCAGGTTTTATAAACTTCAAAGTCATGCGGTCTGACTCACCAATTTCTTGATTTTGCTTGCTCTTTTCAGCAATAGGCGTACCGGCTTGTAATGACCAAACGCCACGGTCCCAGTTGGTGGTATCTTTAGGGTTCGCGTTAATTTCGCTGCTGGCTTCTAATTTAAAGCCTGCCGCTTCAACCATATCAACTATAAAGCTTTGCTTTACATAACCACGCATGGTCTTAGTGGGGTCAGTATCAAAGTCTTCTTTTTCACGATGCTGCACTATACCTAATACGCCACCTGGTTTAAGTACCGTAAATGCTTCTTCTAACAACTCTTTTGCACCGCCGCGTGCAATACGGCCATGCATGCCGCGGATAACCAATACAGCATCAACGCTATCAGGGGCTGCAAAAGGCACAGCGTTACCTAAAAAGCGAGCGCTTGCGTTGTCGCCAAACAAACCACTGTCGTGGTCTATGAAGCTTTCGCGCCACTGCATGCCTCTTTCATAACGTTCGCCGGCGGCAGGTACACCATTTAAACCAATATACTTGCCATTTTCAGCAGTAAGTGGTGCTAAAATACGGGTATACCAACCGCCGCCCGGGCCTACTTCGGCAACGGTCATATTCGGCTTTATCCCAAAAAACGCTAATGTTTCTGACGGGTTACGAAACTGATCGCGTTCTTTATCACGTTCAGTTCTAAATGCATTGTCGTTTACCGCTTTTTCAATAGCGGCTTTCGTACCTGCATGGTGATCAGCTTGTACAACACTCGCGCTTAGCAGCAATAAAGCGCTTGCGGCGCTCAGCATCAATGGTTTTAACATGTTCTCGTTTCCTTGATTAAATTGGGGTATGTTTTGCTTAATAAAAAACACTACGCACTTGATACTGAGTTTGCTGAGTTTTGGATGTGTTAACATTAGTTTCACATTAAGCTATGGTGCCCGTTTCGATTTTTCACTGAAAAAACTGCCGGTTACAGACGCAGCTTTTCTTTAGCTCATATCCAAGTCCATATTCTCTGCAAACCACCACATAATGAGGAGTATTATATTGAGTGGCTATGGTATATGCTAAAACTTGGTTTGTTCACTCAACATCGAGACCACTATTATGGACAGTCAACAACAATACAATGCATTTCTTGCCGATGTGCAGGCAAGCACCAAAAAATTTACGCTCAAGCGCAGTAGCTTAAAAGGACTTATTGAAGAACTTGAAAGTCAAATCAGGAAATTTACTGAATCTGCGACTGCCCCCACTCGTTTCACTGATGTTGTAGCTGCAAGAGCATACTGTAAAAAGCCTTCAGATTCTCGTTTGGTCAAATATACGCCAGCGATACAGAGACTCGTATCTTGCTGGGGAACACACGCCCATTATCCGCCTATACCGGTATCCCCGCTTCAGCTTATCAATGCTGTTAGAACAAAACTGGATGAATGCCGGAATTTTGCTTGCAACGACGCCACTACTTTTGCAGGAGACATTAACCCCGACGTAGATGCAAACGCTATTTTAGACCTCGCTCGGAAAGGTGGGATGCCGGTAAGTATGCCAACGGCGCCTAGTATATTGCCACATTGGCGCGCGACCCATGTAAAAAATGTCTGCAACAGCGTTTACGAAAAGAAGAGTGGCGAATGTACGAGCTTTGGAAAGGCGGCAGCGCATATATTGACCACTACACCAATACCTGGTCCACGACCTCGTGTTGAATTAGTGTCTTGGGAGCAACGCACAACTAAGGAAGTTACCACCGCCAGTGGCCGAACGTATAATAAGGTTACAGCTGTTGCACACGTATTTTGTGTGGTAAATCGTATAGGTGGCACCAGTACACGTACTGTTGGTCCAAGAGAGCGCGAGAAGCTACCACCTTTCTCCGATTGGGGTAATGAGTGTTGGATTGTTGATCCCTGGCTAGCCAGCTTAGGCTGGAATAGTTGTTATTCTCTTCAGGATTATCCTAAGAAAGGTTTCCTTGAGCCTTGTTATCTAGAAATGGACAGTACCTTTATTGAAGAATAGCTGACTGTGGGGTAAACAGTTAGTCGAAAACCAACTAATTGTTTGCCAACCATTTGATTAAATTTTGTATCACGTCTTCTGAATTACTTTCGTTAAGCATTTCGTGACGACCGTTTTCGTAGAGCTTCAGTGTGACTGATGATTGGCCTGCTCGCTCATATGCTCTCGCGAGTTTTGGTAAGCCTTTGCCATTCTCGCCAACGGGGTCTTTGTCACCACCAAAAATATAAATGGGCATTCCTTTTTGCATGTTGTTAAATGCAGTTGTTGTAAATATGCTGCTTAGTCCTTCTAGTAAGTCTATCCAAAGTTGTGTGGTGCATTCAAAGCCACAAAGTGGATCGTCAATGTACTTATCGACTTCTTCTTGATTGCTACTTAGCCAATCAAATTCGGTTCTGTTGGGGGCAAATGCCTTGTTGTACGAACCAAAAGATAGGTTTTGGATCAGCTTACTGCTTTTGCGCGCACCTAATCGCCATCGCTCCAGTTTAGCTACAAGTAAGCCAGCTTTTGCAATAGTTGGTGCCTGAAAATTTGAGCCAGACAATATTAATCCACTTATTGGTTGTTGTTTTTGTGCCGCAAAAGCAAAATATGCCTGCACGATAAATGAGCCCATGCTGTGTCCCATTAAATAGTAGGGTAATTCATCGTCGCATATATGATTCCGTGTCACAGATATATCGTCTAGTACTTTTTGCCAGCCTTGGTGGTCTGCAAAATGTCCGAGTACTGAATCACCAATATGAAGGCAGGCATCGCCATGACCACGATGATTGTGCGCAACCACTGCATACCCTTCAGTATTTAAACGCGTAGCCAAATGATGGTAGCGCTTCGCATGCTCTGCCATACCATGATTAATATGCACCCAAGCTTTAGGCAGCTCAATTGGCCAAGTATAAGCTCGAATAGTATGGCCGTCGGCAACGGGTATTTTTATTTCTTGCATAGCGCTTGGGTCTTTTGATTAAGTTAGCACTATAATCTTATGAATAGGTGAATAAGTAAATTATTGGGTTAAAGAAAACTTCTGCTCGTCAGGTCATTCGTGCAAAGCTTTTTGAAGTTTTGACAACAACGAGCACAAAAAAGGGCGCAGCCAATCAAGCCTGCGCCCTTAATTTTTAGTCAATAGTCAGCTATTGAATTTGACCTCTAATCTCTCCACTAGGGTTAGCCGGTGTATGCACATTTACATAGTGCCCACCTGAGGCAAGCACAGCAAATATCGTCGAATCTATCGTTAACATTGCGGGGCTTTTCCAAATATTCGCGTCTGTTTCATCTTGCTCTAGACCAACTAATACAGGGCCGTTAGTACCTGCAGGCCCAGTGTGTATGTGCGCCATGCTTGCGTCTTCTACGCCTTGGGTAACTACAATTAGCTCTACCGCAAAGGTATTGGTATTCACAATTGCATAGCCGCTGCCACTGGCGTCTGTCATTACCGCAGGTACTTCTTGGTCGCCCGATAAAGGAAATGCAATTAACACATTATTATCGGTCAGTATTTGACCTCTAATTTCACCACTAGGGTTAGCCGGTGTGTGCACATTCACATAATGGCCGCCTGAGGCCAACACCGCTAAAATATCAGCATCGATTGTTAAGTCTGCAGGTGTCGACCACATGCCCGCATTATCTGCATCTTGCTCTAAGCCTACAAGCACAGGGCCATTTGTGCCGATACGGCCGGTATGGATATGCGCCATAGTAGCGTCGT
>CAZXTD010000045.1:4689-16528 GCA_964643575.1 uncultured Glaciecola sp.
GGTGGTGACAACGCGTAATTCCAGACCAAAGCCAAGGGTGTCGACTAAGGCATAGCCATCGCCGTCTGCCATTGTCATAACAGCGGGCACTTCTTGAGCGCCGCTCAAATCGAAGGTAGCAAGCACAAAGTTGTCGGTAACAATTTGACCACGCAATTCACCGCCTGGGTTAGCAGGTGTATGTACATTCACATAATGGCCGCCTGATGCAAGCACACCCAAAGTATCTGCGTCTACGCTTAAGTCAGCTGGGCTCATCCATCTGTTGGGGTCGTCCATCGACTGCTCTAAACCAACAAGTACAGGCCCATTCATACCCACACGACCTGTATGAATATGCGCCATAGTTGCGTCCATTACACCGCGCGTGAGCACTTGTAGCTCAATACTGCCATCTGTTGTGTTTACTAACGCGTAAGCTTCGCCACTAGCGGTAGTGCTAAGGCTAGGTACTTCTTGTGTTCCTTGCAGTGGGAAAGTCGCAAGAATGTAGTTGTCGGTGAGTATTTGCCCACGTAGTTCGCCGCCAGGGTTAGCCGGTGTATGCACATTGACATAGTGACCACCTGAGGCAAGCACTGCAAAGGTGTCGGCATCTATCGTCAAGTCATCAGGGCTCATCCACATGTTGACGTCACTACCCGATTGCACCAAACCTACCAAAACAGGGCCGTTGTTGCCTATTCTACCAGTATGGATGTGCGCCATCGACGCATCGCTCACGCCTTGGGTAAGTACTTTAAGTTCAACGCTTAAATCATCGGTATTAATTAAGGCATAACCGTCACCACTTGCCATGGTGTTAACTGCTGGTACTTCTTGCGAGCCTTGCAGTGGAAATGTGGCAAGCACATAGTTAGGCGTTAAAATTTGGCCTCTAATTTCACCACTTGGGTTGGCGGGTGTATGCACATTAATATAGTGTCCGCCGCCTGCTAATACTGCAAAGGTGTCGGCATCTAAGGTTAAGCCTTCAGGCCCTTGCCATGCGCCTGCGTCGGTGCTTGCTTCTAATCCAACGAGTACAGGGCCGTTTTCGCCAATTCTGCCAGTGTGGATATGCGCCATAGTCGCGTCTTCTGCGTTTACTGTGTTAACACGTACTTTTAAATCGGTAGTGTCTAAGTCATAGCTAGCATAAGCTGCGCCTGTGGCAAGTGTTGCAACGCTTGGCACTTCTTGCTCGCCCGATAAGCCAAAACTAATAATAACCACTGAACCAGGCACAATTTGTGCTCTTATTTCACCGTCAGGAAAGTCAGTCGTATGCAAGTTTACATACCATTCACCTGCAAGAATTGAGTCGATTGCCGCTTGGCTGACAGCCGAAGGCTGAAGTTCAAGCATGCCATTACTCATTAACAACGGAAAGTTAACACCACCGTTGACTCCAATACCGCCTTGATGCAAATGCGCAGCCTGAAATCCGGTAATGCCTGAAATATCCATACTCGCGGCAATTAAATTATCATTCTCGTTTATCTGAATAAAAGCCGTAGCGGTTTGTGTGGAGTTGTTAAATGGAACTTGCTGAGCACCACTTAGCGTGACCTCAAAAGTTGTAGTGGCGGTAAACACATTAATGTCGACATCTGCGACATCGTCGTTGTCAGAGCCGCATGCGCTTACAAAGACAAGCGCAAATAGTGCCATAATCATATATCGGTAATGCTTAGATAGCGTAGCCATGTTGTTTCCTTTTCGTTAATGGAATGTTACTTGCAATTGTCTCTACGCCAAAATTTCAATAAAGGGTGCATTTGTGCAGCTGGAATCGAAAAAAGCGATGAATTAGGTGTAAAACCATAAAAATAGTGGTGAAAAACCTTAGTTAAAGAACAACACAAGCGCAAATCACTATGCGTATCGTAACTTTTGACGTAATCTGGCCGTGATCTATACAAACTCTGTTTAAAGCGGAAAACTGGTTCATGTCAAATAATAAGAATACACAGGGCTCAATCAAGTTAGTGACGGTGCATGGCACTGGCGCGGGCGACATAACAAGCTCGGGTGACAAATGGTGGCAACTTGGCAGTGTATTTTTGCGAGAACTGCAAGATAGACTCAAGCTAAATGAGGAACATGTTGAAATCGTTCCTTTCCAGTGGGATGTTGGGCCAAATAGTGAAGAGAAAAGGCGAGAAGCGGGAATAGAATTAGCGAAACAGTTAGAAGGTTACGACACTGCTGGTCAGGAGTATTACGTAGTTGGGCACAGTCATGGTGGCTCGGTAATCTATAATGCTCTACTGCATTCAGTTAAGAAAAACACACCCTTTGAAGGACTAAAAATATGGTGCACCGTTGGCACACCTTTTTTAGACTATCGCCCCAACAAGTTTTTATTTCAACGCTTAAAAAGCCTCGGCCTCACATTGTGCACCTCTGCAATAGTTGCATTTTTATTGGGTTTTTTCGTGACACTCGTCGATGTTTTGGGTAAAGACTTTAAACCCTTAATTGCCTCGATGGGTTATGCATTTATGCTTTACGGCACGATTATTTACACTTGTCTGTGGTTGTTTGAAAGGCTTAAAAAGAGTTGGTTTAGCGACGCTCATAAAAAGAAAGCACACGAGCAATATAGTCAAAAATGGTGCGGTTTATGGCATAAAGAAGATGAAGCAATTAGTGCTCTAGCCAATGTTCAAAACCTCAGTGCGCCCATCATCCCAAATAACTTTTTACAGCCTATTGTGGCGAGCTTACAATTTTTAGTCGTTATCGTCATTGGATTATACTTTGCTATTGATGCGCTAACGGGTGGCGATACTATTAGAGATATCGCCGTTTATTTTAAGGAAGACTATACCGAGGGTGGAATTGGTTTTTTGACATGGATGATATTATGGGTCGTGATATTTTTGGGTATTCCTATTGTTTGGGTGCTGACCAAAGCACTTAGTATTTTTGCTGGGATTTTAGGTAGGCCACTTGCCAAAATGCTAAACAAAATAGTGTGGGCATCTATTCAACAGCGCGCATGGGGAGACGACCTGCAAAAAGAAGATGTTCATGCAATTAGTTCACACCCGCCAGAATTCTCGCATCAATGGGACGCACTAGCCGAAAACATTGCCGCTCCTTTGCGAGAACATAGTGAAAACAATGCAATTAAAACCCTGCATAAAGTAAGAGTCGTTTTAGGAATGTCAGAAAATGCAGGACCAAGCGCAGACATTCGCTCTGAGCTTAGCGAGAGTCTAAACTGGCAAGAGCTTATTCATACCTCTTATTTTGATGTGCCCGAGTTTATCGACTTGCTTGCGTCAAAGCTCTCAGAAGCTGGTCTTTCAGGTTCGTCGAGGGCATAAAAAGACCTTAACCAGCATATTAAAGTGCTCGATGTATGATAAATCGAAGCGCAAATGATTCGGTAAATTCCGTTTTTAGCCTGATAGCTTAGCTTTGCAATAATTGTCGATAAACGCCTGATGCGACGGAAGCTTTTCAAGGCCTAGCTGTATTTTTTGTTTCAGACTGTTTAAAAACAAGGGCAGTTCTTTGTCGCTCATGGTGTCTACAAACTGGTGGTAGCTTTGCGGCACAATGCCTTGACCAAACATGACTTGGGTCCATGAATCCACTCTAAATAGTTCTCCGTTTGCTTGAAATGCATGCGCGTTTTGTTTAAACAGCTCTATTCTGTGAGCTAAACTGTCGGGGATGTCCATAGATTGGCAATGTTGCCAAAATGGCGCATCACTGCGCTGCGTGACATGATAGTGCAATACAATAAAGTCTCTGATTTGTTCCCATTCTTCTTTTGCCTGCAAGTTATACTCATCAACAAATGCTGAGCCAACACCATCAAAGGGGAAGAGTTTAAGTAAGCGCAATACGCCAGTCATAATTAGATGAATACTAGTTGATTCTAAGGGTTCAAGAAATCCGCAGGCTAAGCCAATTGCCACACAGTTTTTGTTCCATGCTTTGCTGCGCCGCCCTGTTCTAAATTTAATTAAGCGGGGTTCGGTAATTGGCTCAGCGTCGAGCATGCCGATGAGCTTTGCCTTGGCGGCTTCGTCACTCATGTACTTGCTGCAATACACTAAACCGTTTCCGGTTCGATGCTGTAAGGGTATGCGCCAGCGCCAACCTGCTTCATGGGCAACAGAGCGTGTATAGGGGAGCAAGTCGCCTGCCGACTCTGTTTGCACGGCATAAGCGCTATCGCAAGGGAGCCAGTGTGTCCAGTCTTCAAATGCGGTGTGCAAGCTCTTATCAATTAAAAGGCCCGCAAAGCCACTGCAGTCAACAAATAAATCGCCCTCTATTTTTTGTCCTGATACTAGGCTAACTGAACTAATGTAGCCTGTTTGTGGATGTTTACTCACCTCGGTGATTTTACCTTCAATACGCTTTGCGCCGTGTTTCTCAGCAAACGAACGTAAAAATTTGGCATAACGCCCCGCGTCTAAATGATACGCATAGTTAATATTGCTATTGCTACCCGTGGCAAACTTACCCGCTTTTGCTGCCATGAGTTCAAAGCAGTAGTCGCCAAATTCAGATTGTATTCCTGCTTTTTGACTGCGCAGCCAAAAATGATGAAAGTCAGCTAAATAGCTTTCTTGCCCAGTGCGTCCAAACGAGTGAATGTACTCATGCCCCGTGTCACGCCAGTTCTCAAAAGCAATTCCTAGCTTAAAAGTTGCGGAGGTTTCTCGCATAAATTCAGCTTCGTTAATGCCCAGTAAAGAATGAAAAATGCGCATTGGTGGAATAGTTGCTTCACCCACACCTACGGTACCAAGTTGGTCTGACTCAATGAGCGTAATGTTCAGTAGTTTTCCTAGCTGTTTAGAAAGCGCAGCCGCAGCAATCCATCCAGCGGTGCCGCCCCCTACTATTATTACATTCTTTACTTTTTGTTTGCTTGTTTGCATGGCTTATCTGTTCAGTTTATTTAATATCATTGCTCGAAGCTGACGTGAGTTATTCGCGTCTATGCTGGCAAGCGGGCCGTGCGCATGTTCAGGCAGGTGTTCGATAACTTTTTGAGTATCGCCAAATACATAGTAATCAAACACATGCTGCCAAGCAGCTTTTTCTTGTGCTGATAAGTCGCGTATCGACAAAATTGCGTGTAATAACGCCGTCATTCCTTGCCCCATAAATTCGGGGGCACGTGTCCACCAATAGTTAATGAGCACGTTAAAATCCTCAAGCGCCGACACTTGATGCCACCACATGGTAGGGATAAACAAGCCATCACCTGCTTCTAATTCTGCAATTTGCCCATGCTTTAGTGCCTCTTTAAAGCGTGGGTACTTGTCAAAGTCGGGCGCTCTAAAGTCTACCATGCTAACTACTTGGCCGCCTGGCGTTGGTGCAAGAGGCCCGGGATAAAGATTGTCGATTTGATCAGGCGGGAACATCACAAAACTGCGCTTACCGACGGCACAACAAGCAATGTTAGACAAGGCGTCGTAATGACAACTCACCAAGGTTTTACCGCCTATCCAAATGCTTATTATGGGATGCACGTTTTCAAATTCTGCGTGGTCGAGCTGTAGGTCGTTGTCGACACGTAGCTCAGGAAAATGCTCATTAATACTATTTGAGGCAATATATAAGCTTTCGGGATTGTCGATATTGACATTGGCAAGGATGCGGTCTAAAAATTCATCTAGTTTAGTGGGCCTTACACTAAAATTGAGTTCGCTTATGTCTTCATTATAAAAAAAACGCCCTTGTATGCCTGGGTCGCCATAGTAGGCGCCTGCAACTTTGCCGCTGTAGTGGCCTTTTAGGTAGTTTGCTGCATCAGCGGGTGCAGATTTACCTTGTTGCACTAATGGCCAGCTATCGATTAAGCCCTTAAGCAGAACGGGCTGGGTTGCACTAAATATTGACTCATCTAAATTATCAGGCGTTTGCCCATGCAATACCTGAGTCTTGGTTAGATTTTGTCTGCAGTGTGCATCAATCATATGCTGCTGTGACCTTTTTATTTCTTACTGTGAGTTTAAATGTCGTTTATTGTGTTGCCAGCATTTTTATAGCGCCGTCTAGACTTTATACTCCAGCCTGCGCTTTTGCGTTTTTCAAATTGACGAGGTTTTGTAAATTACTAAACGACGAAATAACCAAATAGGCGCCATATAATATACCCGACTGCTGCAAGGCTTTAATTGTCTCTGCATCCAGTTGGTTCAACTTATCTTCATCAATAGTCTGGAGTCCACTCAAGGTATGTTTTTCATTGTTGGCGAGTGTAAACTCAATGTTGACATCGCTAAGCAAGTTTAGCTCTGTGAATGCTTTTATCATTGCCTCGGTCGCGGGCATGCCATCCATAATAGACATGAGTACTTTTGACACGTGATTTAAATAAGGGCTATTGCCGCCGTGTTCTAAAAACACAGCTTCCCCTTTTTCTTTGTTAACGCGAGGGTTGTCTAAATCAATGTGAACAACAGGCGCGTGTTCTTGGCCGCCCGACGAAGTCTGATTTTGAAAGCCAATTAAAAATGGGCCTTTGGTCATAACGGCAGGTATATATTTCGCTTGCCAACCATCGGTCTCGCTTAAAAATAAATTCTCACCTTCCTGCAGGCCAAGCAAAGCGACTGCTTGAATTTGTTGGGTTTGAGGATTGTGTTGAAAAAAAATGGGGTAGTCTTTTTGAATTTGTACAAATTCAGACGAAAAAGTTTGAACGATGCTTTGATTGTCGCCAAATTCGGCGGCATTCGTGGTGTCGATTCTAAGGTCGTGATGGTCGACATTATTGAGTAAATGATGATTTGCCATATAAAAAGGTGTTTCCGTAACTATTTATTATTATTTTGTGAGATGCATCACTAATTATGACGCGCTGCCTGCATTCACTATAACGCTGTTCTTAGTCTTATTGATAGTAAAAAAGGCCGCCTAATAGCGACCTTTTCGTATTTTATTGCCTGTTCATATTTGTTCCCAACGTTTAACGCCAGAGCACGAACAAATCGACTAACAACAGGCAGTGTAATTTTGCTATCACTATGCTTAAAACGTGTAACGAGCACCAATTTGGTAGCGCGCGCCTAAATCACTTAAGCTCCAAAGCTGATTGTAACTACGTGCGTGGGTGCGACGGTCTTCACCCGTAATATTGATACCTTCAACAAATACGGTGATGTTGTCGTTCACGTCGTAGCTTACATTTAAGTCTAACTGACTAAAAGACTCAACATATTCAGGGTTGTTGCTGCCACCGCGTGTTGCTGAGGCTAGATATTCGTCACGCCAGTTATACGCTAAACGCGCCGTTATGCCGTCTTTTTCATACATGGCAACCAAGTTGGCAGAGTCACTTAAACCAAGTAGGGCAAACTGCGTCACACTTGGGTCAGCGGTATTGTCAAAACCAATATCACCGCGCACAATTGTATAGTTGGCTGCTACACCAAAGCCTGTGTCACCAAAGAAGTGCTGGCCTGCTAGTTCGAAACCGTAAATCGACGCTTCTTTGTTGTTAACTGGTTTGTTGGTCGCAAACTCAAACAATGGATCGTCGCTATTGCCTCGAATGTTATAGTTTGCAGCGATTGACTCACCAAACGTAATGCCCGGCACATAGTCGTCGGCGCCGTTAGGGAAATCCTGCGGGTTGTCGAGTATTGCAGTCATAACAAACAGCGAGGTTTCTTCAACTTGGAAGCCGCGTGCTTCTAGCGCTTCAACGGCAGCAAGCGCACGAGGACCTGCAGTTGGGTCACGCAAGCCAAACTGAGGCTCTTTAACCTGTTCAGTTCCTATAAAGTTTTTAACGCGTTTTTCGAAGAAGCCCACCGACACATAATTGGTGTCGTCGTAATAGTATTCTGCGCTTACATCAAAGTTGTTTGATTGCAAAGGCACCAATGATGGGTTACCTGCGGCCGCTGTTGCTGTGCCGCCCGTTAAGGTTGGCGCGCTTGTACCAATACTACCCACCTGTGCACGTAGCGACGAATAACCCGCACGAGCAATGGTTTGGCTAAACGAGAAACGTGTCTTCAAGTTTTCGGTGACTTCTAGGTCAAAGTCTAGGCTTGGTAATAAATGGTCGTACGATGACTCACCCACATTTGGCGATGTCTCGGTAGGACGAATTAAGAAGAAATCGTTGTTATCGTTCCACTCTAAGAATGTCGGAATTAACAAGTTAGAGCGTGATTTAGTATCGGTATCTTCGTAACGTACACCGGCTAAGAAATTAGCGCGCATACCGCCTAATTCACCTTCAAGGGCAACCTGGAAATATAACGCAGTTGTATCTTCTGCCACCAAGTGGTCGTTACCAAAGTCACGATTGTACGCATACTCAATATCGTACAAATTAGCAAAATATTGACCTAAGGCAATTGCACTACCTTCAAAACCAGCACGGTTAATACCGCTAATATCAAAGTCACTAAACTCGCCAACAACGTCAAAATCTTGGACTAAGTCAAGCGGCACGTCCATCGGGAAGTTAACACCCCAGTCACCAAGCGCAGGCTGTCGATAGGACTCACGCTGGGTCATTTCCATTGAACGGGTTTCTATACCAAAATCAAAACGGCCTTCGTCAAATTCGTAGCTTAAGTCGACTTTTGCTTGCTGAATATCGGTTTCTTGTCGGTTATAGAAGAAGCGCAAATATTGTGAACCAAGGTCACCAATATCATATAAACCATTGCCGTTACCTTTAATGGTATCGTTAATGGCTTCGTCTTCTACTTTTGGAAGCTCATGTCCAAAATCAAAGTTTTGTCTGAGGCCAATTGGCGCAGCAAGGTTTACGTTGATTGAACTTGCACCAGTGGTGGGCTCGTCGGGATCACTCAGCATATTTGAATCATGATAATCGACGTTAAGTTTCAAGTTTTCACGAACATAATACTCAAGGTTTAAACCAAGTGACTTAAGGGTGTTGGTTTGCTCAGAATAGTTTTGTGCGTATGCGTTGTCTTTTGTACCACCGGTGTCTTCAGATATTAATATTGCTGTGGCAACAGGGGTAGTATTGTCAAAAGCGACGGTATCATAATTACGCGTCATCCAGTTGCCTTTTGAACCCGCAGACTCAATGATGTTGTTTTGTGCAAAAGTATAATCAGCGGTAAACGTAAGATCATCATTAGGGGCAAACTGAAAGGTCAATTGAGCGTTGTTACGCGTGCGTTGGGTATCTGTCCAATCGTAACTCATGTTATTAGGGGTAGAAAACAACTGGCCAACGGCGGGAGCATTGGTAATTCGGCTGTTTTTCCATGCTAGGTCGTCTTCGCCGTTAGGGCCGTTAGCAATTGAAATATTACTAAACTCGCCGTCCCAACGGTTAACACGCCAGTCGTTAACACTTGCGCCAATTGTGCCGCTGTCGCGCTGCTGGTGGCTTGCTGTTAACGACACACCGATTTTTGCATCGTCGTCTGTCCAGCTAAAAATACCACTTAGCTCAGGCGTAATGTCACTTCCTGTGCGATTGGTAGTATCTGACACCGCTTTCACGCCCACCGATGCGATTGTGCCGGGGTTTTGAAGCGGTTTGGTGGTTATCAAGTTAATAGTTGCACCAATTCCGCCTGTTGCGATATCGGCTTTACTTGTTTTATAAACTTCAACCGCGCGAATACCTTCAGACGCTAAGTTCGCAAAATCAAAAGCACGACCGGCACCGCCTTGGTTTTGCCCAAATGCGCTTGCTGCTGGCATCATACGCCCGTTCAGCGTAATCATGTTATTTTCGCCGCCAAAACCACGGACGGTAACTTCTGATCCTTCGCCATTAACCCGGCTAATTGATACGCCCGTAATACGCTGAAGCGATTCAGCTAAGTTGGTGTCGGGAAATTTACCAATGTCTTCTGCTGAAATCGCGTCAACAATACCTACCGAGTTGCGTTTGATTGCCGCTGATTCAGCCAAACTTGATCGTAGACCACGTACTTCAATGACTTCGGTTGAGTCGCTTGCTTCTTGTGCAAGCACGGGTGCAGCTAACGTACCCAACAATGAGGATACGCTAAGTGCAATTAAACTGTATTTGAATGTGCTATTTTTGTTCATTATTATCCCTTGGCATAAAATTGAAACAGGTGTGTGTAGTAGCTTAATTTTAGTCGTTTATGTTAAGTGATGGCCTAATGTAAATTTACATTAACTTAACATTAGTCATGATATTCGTACTGTTAACCTATAAAGGCTATTATTTTAATTAGTTAACTAGTTACCATTTTTAACTTGCCGCGTCTTAAATTTTAATTATTTTTACATATAAAACAGATAGATAAAAATTTACTTTTAGAGGAGCTTTTTCATAATCATTTTATTCAAAGAGGGAAATTTGGCACATAACAAAGTATTAACAAGTTAAATAAAATATGCTTTAGCCCAAAATATTTGGCAGCTTAAAATTAAGCGAAAAAGCTTAATATTTTTACTTAATAAGTTTAGATGTGTTTTATGAGATTGTATTTATTGACTTTAAATTCTTAATATCGAGCTTAAGTGCTAAAAGATATTAAATGCGTGTTTGGAATTTCTTATTTATGGAGGAAAAATAGAGGGTTTGATAGAGACTAAGTTTAAGAGTTATCTTCGAGGGTATTGCGGGCAACTGCGGTTTGCCCCATGCTCATTTCGGCCATGGTTTCTATGCGCACGAGGCGTTTATCGATGCCTTCAACCTTATCGCTGAGTTTTTCGGTGCTGGTGTTGAGTTGTTTGACTGCTTCGGTTAGTAAGATGACATCTTTTAAGACGGTGAATACGCTTTTTGCTGCCACTTATTTATTCTCCAATTTGCCTAACACCGACTCAACCTTTGCGTTAGCAGCTTGAGTTGCTTCAATCGCGGTTGATAACTCTTGAGATAGAAATTCTACAAGCTCTGGGGTAATCTCTTCAGTGTCGCTGCTCGATGGGTCGTAAGCTCTTACTGCGTCGCGCACAACCTCGGCGGCTGACTTTGAGGTTCTTGATCGAATTTCGTCGATTTTAGAGAGCTCTTGAGTGCCCATTAAATACTGTTTACGGTGTAAAGTATTGTCTTGCGCTTCCATCAAACCTCCATCAGTTTGGTTGTTAATTGCCTAACAAGTATACACATACACAAGTGCATACACAACATTGATTGGATACACCATTCAACAAATAGTTTCATCTGCAATAAAAAACCGTATTGATGCTTTCACAATCAATACGGTTTTAACCATGTAATAATATTTAGTCAAACAAAATTCAGACTAATTTTTATAGATCTTTAAGCAGCTCTTCAGTTGCACGTTTTAACTGCGGATCTATTCCATTCGCCTTATATGCGGGTGGATTAAACACTTCAATATCGGGCTTAGCCGGCACAAACTCCATGTTTTCGCCGGTTTCTTTTACCCACCATCCTCTAAACGGCATACGCACCAATGAGCCATCAACTAAACGGTAGCCGCCGGTGCTAATAACTGCACCAAAGGTTGGGCGTCCAACCAATTTACCTAAATCAAGCGCTTTATACGCATGCGAAAATATTTCAGCGTTTGAATAGCTATTTTCGTTACTCATGGCAATAGACGGCTTAGTCCATGCTGATAAAGGTAAACGCTCAGCAAAGGGGTAAGTGTTTTTAAACTTAGGGTGCTCTTTGCTAAGGTTTTTAGTTGCGCCGCGTGGCACTGTGTAAGAATGCTGCTTAACATTTAACACCGCCATTAGGTAGTCGGTAGTCCAGCCGCCGCCGTTATAGCGTACGTCAATCACAATACCTTCTTTGCCGTAGCCTGCTGCCATAAGCTCGCGCTCAAAACGCTCAAAGCTCGACCAGTTCATGCCTCTAATGTGTAAATAACCTAAGCGGCCGTTGGAGTATTCGTCGGTTAGGCGTCGG
>CAZXTD010000045.1:16538-27383 GCA_964643575.1 uncultured Glaciecola sp.
CATTTTGTGTTGGGCGCTGAACTTGCAACAGCACCGGCGAATTAGCTTGGTCGGTCAATAATGAGTAAAAATTTTGGCGACCAATTTCTTGTTGGTTTACCGCAGTAATTACATCGCCCACCATTAGCTGGCTTTCTTCGCGATCCGCTGGGCTGCCTTCTACTACGCTTTTCACTTCAAAACCAGCATCAGTGTGCGCGCCTTCAATGCCAATTAAGCCGGTGCGTTGTCTTTGAGTTTGTTTCGGATTTTCACCTGCAAACATTCCCATGTGGCTTGCATTAAGCTGGCCCAGCATTAGGTTGAAAATGTATTGGAAATCTTCTTTTGTAGAGGCTTTGAGTGCAATAGGCTTGTATTTATCACGCAGTGCATCCCAGTCTTTACCATGAAACTGCGGGTCATAAAAACCGGCATCAAGCGCACGCCATGCATCATCAAAAATTTGCTCACGTTCGGCTCTATTATCAATCATCTGTAGTGAAGACGTGGCTAAGGTGTCTGCCTTATCACTTTTGGTGTTTACACGCATCATTTTGCCGCCACGCGTTAGGGCAAATAATGACTTACCTTTATCGGCAAGTACTAAATCGCGTGGTTGCACGTTTCCTTTTAGGACGGTTTCTTTGTCTTCACCGTCCCATTTAATTTTATAAAGGTTACGCTCTACCTCAAAGTTTTGACGGCCCGAGCCACCAATTGTGTAGTAAACGTGATCGCCTTCTTTGTTGAAGGCTAGCTCACTTTCGTTACCTGCAAAGCGCGTGACCTGCTCAAGACGCTTGTAAATACCGTCAAAGTCAATAGCAATAAGCTCTTCTTTTTCTTCAGCTTTGTCTTCGCTAGACTCTTCGTCAGCATCTGCGTCGTCGTCTTTTTTGGCACTCTTACCACCTTTTTCAGGCTTATCGTCATCCATCTTTTCTTGACGCTTCCACTCTTCTCTTGAGCGTTGCCAATCACTTTCAGTTAACCACGCAAACCAAATGTCGAAATCGCCATTGTTGCGCATAGAGCTAAAGCCAAGCTTGGTGCCGTCTGGGCTCCACACTGGGTTAACGTCGTATTTAGGATGCATACTCACATTCACAGGCGCTTTGCTGTTGTCGGCTGCATGTATGTATATTTCTTCATTAAAGTTAAGGTCAGCTAGAGAATAGGCAAGCCACTGACTATCGGGCGACCAGCTTACGCCAGATGGCGTGTCCCAACCGTCTTGTAAGGTTTTAACATTGCTTAATACGCCATCCTCGCTGATATCAGCGGTAAGTAACTTGCCGCGGCCTTGCAAATAAGCAATGCGCTTACCGTTGGGCGAAATTAATGGAGACAGTTCACTTTCTTCGGTTTCGGTCAGCCGTGTAACGCGGTGTTTTAAGCTTTTAAACAGGTTAGCTTCGTCTGCATCGCTCGATTTAAGCATGTATAAATCAGTTTGGTCGTTGCGGTCAGACACAAACAAAAGAGTTTCGTCGTTGAGCCAAACAAGGTCTTGGTCGCGGTCTGCGCCTTGGGTTAAACGTACGCTGCGGTTGTCTTCTTTGTCGTTACGGGTAACGTAAATGTCGCCTCGTACAACGTATGCAGACAATTTGGCATTAGGTGACACTGCGTATTGGTCTATATCGTTAGTCACTTTTTTGGTTACTACTGGGTCAAATCTAAAATCGCTTTTTACGTCAATATTGAGAGCAGTAGTGCCACCGTTGTTTACGTCCATGCTCATCACTTTGTCGCCAGCTTGATACACAAGCGTGTCACCATTGGCGGTGGTACTAAAGTGATTAACGCCAAACTCAGTTTCGTTGGTAAGCTGCTTGGTTTGGCCGCTTAAAGTTACCTGATGCACGTTGTATTTGCCGCTGCGAGGCGTTAAAAAATACAAGGTGTCGTTGTTTATCCACTTTGGCATAAAGTCTGCGCCATCAAAGCCAGTCAGTTGCTCGTAAGTGTTTTTATTGATGTCGTAAATCCAAATGTTTCGGTTTGCAGGGCCGCGGTAATCTTCTCTTGATGTACGTGCGGTACCTCTCACAAAAGCGACTTTGCTGCCATCTGGCGAGACTACAGCGTCAAAACCCAAAGCATCCATAAAACGCGACTCGGTGCTATTGCCACGTGGGCTAACACTGAGTATTTCTGCTTCACGCTCAACTTGGGCGTACACTCGGCGGCTGTTAAACAGTATTTCATCGCTCGGGGTAAAACCAATCACGCTGTCGTTAGACGAGTGGTAAGTAAGCCGCGTTGGCATACCGCCATCTGCAGGCATAACAAATACATCACGGTTACCAAAACGATCGCTGTTAAAGGCAATGCTTGCGCTATTGTTGCTCCAAACCGGCGAGCTTTCGTAGCCTTCGTGAATGGTTAAACGGTCGGCGCGGCCGCCGTCACTATTAACGGTCCATATATCGCCTTGATAACTAAAGGCAATGTGTTCACCGTTTGGACTAATTGAAGGGGCTAAAATGAGTGGGTTGTCGGTGTTTGCATTCGTGCTAGTAGCAGTGCCGACCAATGCGGCTGACAAAACCAGCGCAATAGATGTAAACAATTTCATTGGATGTTCCTTGTTTGCAAACTTATTATTATTATTGATTGCTATACTGTCGATATCAAACGCCACATAAGCGTTCATCTAGGATGTTGGTTAAGTCTCAGTGTGCGATTGTGCAAATTGTGCAGCGCTAAGTTTAACTATAGGTACTATATAGCAATTTAAGCCAGTTTTGGATTGCTTACAGAGAATATTTGTGACCAAAGATTTGACTGGAACCACCCCTAATAAAGGCGATAAAAAACAATTACATGATTGCTCACCTCATCAAGGCATCATTATTTTTGATGGCGTATGTTATTTGTGCGATGTATCGATACACTTTATTTTGCGCCAAGACAAGCAACAGCATTTTGTGTTTACGCCCTTACAAAGCCAATATGCTCAAGATTTAATGCATCAATATGCGGTTGCGCACTTAGTTGAAGATACTTTTATCCTGATTAAAAGGGGAGAATGCTACCTTCGAAGTGATGCGGCGCTTGAAATCAGTAAAAGCTTTACTGGTGCATGGAGATGGCTCCATTATTTGAAAGTGGTCCCTAGGCCAATTCGCGACTTTATGTATTCGCTCATAGCTAAAAACCGATACCGTATATTCGGACGGTCAAATTCTTGTATTTTACCGTCAGTGCCTCTCAGCAAAAGGTTACGTACTTAATCGATAGCATCAATTTTTTTAGAGACTTTTTACGCAGTTATACCTAAAACTTTTGCAAGACTCGCCGATACCATCTCCGAGGGTTTGTATAGCTTAATGTGGCTATTTAAATTCGTCATTCAAGCACGTCGTGAATTCAATTTAGGTGGAGCTAAAATGTTGGGTATAGTAGAAAAGCTAAAAAATAGTGAAGTATTTGGTGCAAAAGGCAGCTTAAAAAGACAATTAACGGTGAAATTTTTAGCGGTCGGAATGGTGCCATTACTGCTACTCAGTATTGTTGCACTATGGCTAACTAATAGCATGGCAACAAACAGCATAACCCAAAACATCGAAGCGCTAAAAGCGAATAAGGTTGTTGCGATAGAAGAATACGGTAACACCATTGTTAATCAGGTGCTATCGGCATCGGATGACCCTAACCTAGCCAAGAATATGGTAGAGATTACGCAAGCTTTTAATCAAGTCACTGCCGACATATTAGCGGCTGAGCCAGCACAAGCTAGTGAACAAATTAATACTATGCGCAATCAATTATCACGCTATTACAACAACGAATTTTTACCCACCTACAAAGACGCTAACAACGGCGACAGTGTCGATGTAAATGGCCTACTTTCGGGTTTAAATGATAAAGCGATAATACTCCAACACGCTTATATAGAAACTAACCCAGCATCTTTAGGCAACAAACACGAAATGTTTAGCTCTGCGCTTAACATCCGATATGACCAAGCACACAATTATATTCATCAAACATTTAAAGGCTACCTTGAAAAATTTGGCTATTACGACATCTTCTTAGTCGATAACGATGGCCAAGTTGTTTATTCGGTTTATAAAGAGCTCGACTATGCAACTAATCTATTTTCGGGACCCTATGCCAACAGCGGGCTCGGTAGAGCAGCGCAGGCCGGCCTAAGCCTAAATGATACTAGCCAATTTGTACTGCTTGACTATGCGCAATACACGCCGTCATATGAAGCGCCCGCGAGCTTTATTGCTTCTCCCATTTTTGATAACAGCAATGGTGTTAGCCGAAAAGTCGGTACACTGGTTTATCAGATGCCACTGGACGCTATTACAACGGTTATGTCTGAAAACCGGGGTTTGGGTGAAACGGGTGAGTCTTATTTGGTTGGTCCTGACAAGTTGATGCGTTCAGATTCTATCAAATACCCTGAAGAATATAGCGTCAATGCCTCGTTCAGAAACCAGCGTAGTGTTAACACCGAAAGTGTTGAACTAGGTTTGGCAGGGGAGTCAGGGGTTATCGAAACAATCAACTACAACGATACAAAAGTGTTGTCGGGCTATATCCCAGTAAAATTCGGATCATTAGAATGGACCTTAATTGCTGAAATAGAGGCAAGTGAAGCCTACTCAGCCGTGACTCAACTTACTTGGATTGTGATTGGGGTACTCATATTTGCCATTGCCGGTATTGTTTACATTGCCTTGAAGGTAAGCGATAAACTTGTTGAGCCAGTTGAAAAAATGCGCTCTGCAATGGCACGGATTGCCGAAAATACAGATTTTGCAGAACGAGTAGATGTAGACAGAGAAGATGAAATAGGGCAGTCGGTGCATAGCCTTAACCTGCTGCTTGAAAGTGTTGAAAATTCTATTAAAGAAACAAACGAAGTGGTTACTGCAATGGCTAACGGTGATTTTAGTCAACGCGTTGAGTCGCCATTTAACGGTGATCTACTGGTGCTCAAAGACGGCGTGAATAAATCTGCAGAATCAATTGAGTCGGCAATAAAAGAAGTGAATGTAGTTGTAGACTCGCTTGCGCGCGGCGACTTTAGTCAACAAATAGACATTGAATTAAAAGGTGAATTAGCCCTTCTTAAAAATGGTGTGAATACTTCTACACAAGCTATTGCCTCCGCAATGACTAATATTAGCGGCCTAATGAGTGCTATGAGCAAAGGTGACTTTAAGTATCGAGTTAAGGCTGACCTTGTTGGAGAATACGAGAAACTTGCTAAGCAAGCAGACGATGCAATGTCGGCAGTAGACAACGCATTGTCTGAAATTGATACCGTGATGGCAGATGTAGCTGTTGGCCGATTAAATTCTCGTGTTAATGCACAGCTGCCAGGTCAATTAAACGACATCAAAGAAAAGCTTAACGCTTCACTCACTGAAGTTTCAGCAGTATTTGAAGAAACTGAACAAGTGTTAATGGCAATATCTCAGGGCAAATTACACAAGCAAATTAAAAACGAGTTCCCTGGCGATTTCAATAATTTAAAAGTGAGTACTAATGCCACGGCAAGCAAGCTCACCGAAGTGGTTTACGAAATTAAACAAGCTGCGGTTACGGTGCATGCCAGCACCGAAGACCTTGCAACAGGCAACAGTAACCTCAGTGCGCGTACCGAGCAGCAAGCCTCAAACCTTGAGCAAACAGCAGCCAGTATGGACGAAATTACTACCACGGTTAACCATACAGCAACTAACGCAGGGCATGCCAACCAAATTGCTAACGAAGCGCGCAAACAAGCGAGCCTTGGCGGTGAAGTAGTAAAAGAAGCTGTTACCGCAATGTCTGAAATAAACGATGCGAGTGCGCGTATTGCAGACATTATTAGTGTCATTGATGCCATTGCATTCCAAACTAACTTATTAGCACTTAACGCTGCGGTTGAGGCAGCCAGAGCAGGCGAACAAGGCAAAGGTTTTGCTGTTGTGGCAAGTGAAGTTCGCAACCTTGCAGGGCGCAGTGCTAACGCTGCTAAAGAAATCAAAACCTTGATTGAAGACAGCGTGGGTAAAGTAAAAGCTGGGTCTGAGTTGGTGAGCCGCTCAGGTAATACCTTAGAAGACATTATTACCCAAGTTGAAAATGTGAGTAGTATTGTAAGCGAAATTTCGACCGCTGCCGATGAACAAAGCTTAGGTGTCTCAGAAGTACACAAAGCGGTAGAATCTTTGCAAATGCTGACGCAGCAAAATACCGCCATGGTTGAAGAAGCCGCTGCCGCAAGCGAAGAGCTTGGCGGGCAGGCAAAAAGCTTAGGCGAATTAATGGAGTTTTTTGAAACTGAAGAGACAGGTGCGGCAAATAGTGCATCTGAGCCTCATCTAAAACTTGCTAATTACTAGTTGTATATTGGCGAGTTGATTTAAGCGCTTCTCAACATATGCATCTTGTTGTCAGTAATTTGCTATAAAGAAACCAATAAAACCGATGATTGATTCAGATTATCGGTTTTTTATTGCCTAAAACCCAGCCAGCAAAAGATTTGCTGGCAACACTTTTTCTTCGTGTTTTTTTATCTTGGCATTGTAGAAGCGCCTGCCAAAAGCTATGGTGTCACTACTATTCTTACCCAGTGTTCTTTTGTCAAAACATATGAAATTTATACACACCTCAGACTGGCATATTGGTAGACAGTTTCACGGCGCCTCCTTGCTTGAGGATCAACAGCACGTACTACAACAAATAATTGAATATATCAAAGTTGAGAGCGTTGATGCCGTCGTCATTGCTGGCGATATTTACGACCGGTCGGTGCCGCCTGCCAACGCGGTTGCCCTTTTAGATAAGACAATCAACCAAATTTGCAAAGAAATGGGAGTGCCCGTGATTATGATTTCGGGCAACCATGATAGCGCAGAACGCTTGCGCTTTGGTGCCAATCAGATGAAAAGAGCTGGCCTACATATTTTGGGTAATTTAGAAGACATTACACAGCCGACCATCATTGAGGTAGAAGGAGTCGAAGTCGCTTTTTACGGAATCCCTTATTGCGAACCACTCATGGTTAAACATACTTTTGATGTCGATGTAAAAAGCTTTGACGAGGCCCATACACTCTTAGTTAACGAGATTAAAAACAATTGGTCTAAAGATAAAGTTAATGTGCTAATAAGCCACTGCTTTTTAAGCGGGGCGCAAGAGTCTGACTCTGAGCGGCCGCTGCAAGTAGGCGGGGCAGACCAAGTCAGTTATAAACCCTGCGAAGATTTTGACTATGTTGCCTTAGGTCATTTGCATAGCCCGCAGTATCAAGGCAAAGCGCATATTCGTTATTGTGGGTCCTTATTAAAATATAGCTTCTCTGAAACCAAACAAAATAAAGGTGTGACCTTAGTCGATGTTAGCGCTGAGCGTAAGGTCTCATACACGCATTTGCCGCTAAAACCGCTACGAGATATGCGCGTTATTGAAGGTGAACTTAATTCTATTATTGAGCAAGGTAAAGTAGACCCCAATAGCGACGATTATTTATTGGTTAAACTTACCGACAAACACGCGATTTTGGATGCAATGGGGCAGTTAAGAGCGGTTTATCCTAATGTGCTTCATCTTGAAAAGCCGGGCATGCTAAGCACGTCCTACAATAAACTCACACAAGCAACAATCAAACAAAGTGAAATTAAAATGTTTGAAGATTTTTTTCAGCAGGTGTCGGGGCAAGAGATGACGCCAGAACAACACAGTTTAGTGTCAGATGTCGTCAACAGTTTAAATAAATAGCCAATATGCTAAACGATAAAAGTAATAATAAATGAAACCACACAAACTGATTCTTCAAGCATTTGGCCCCTTTGCAAGCACTCAATGTGTCGAGTTTGACCGTTTAGGCGATAATCCTCTGTTTTTGATAAACGGTGATACAGGCTCAGGCAAAAGTACAATTTTAGATGCTATTTGTTTTGCCTTATATGGCCAAACCACAGGCAATGAGCGCTCTGGCACAGATATGCGCTGCGACTTTGCCAGAAACGACTTACTCACTGAAATCACATTCGACTTTTCACTTGGTAACAAAAGTTATCGTATAAGGCGAGTGCCAACTCAAGCGAGAGCAAAAAAAAGAGCGACTAAAAAAGCTGAAGATGGTCCTGAAGCACAAGCAGAAACGACCACGCAAAACGCCACGGCCTCCCTATGGGAGCTAGGCGCAAACCCAGAAGATAATGCAAGCAATACGCTATTGGTGTCGTCCAAAGTGAGTGAAGCCGACCGCGAGATAAAAGCCCTTTTAGGACTTGATGCTGAGCAGTTTAGACAAGTCATGGTATTGCCTCAAGGTAGGTTTAGGCAACTTTTGTTGGCCGACTCTAAAGAGCGTGAGAATATATTCAGTCAGCTTTTTCAGACCTCTATTTATAAAAAAATTGAGGAAACACTCAAGCTTAAATCATCATTGATTAAAAAAGAGGTGGAAGAACACCAAAACAAAATCAAAGGAATTCTTGAGGGGGCAGACTTAAATTCAGAAGATGAAGTGATATCGGGCTTAGAGGAATTGCGACCTTTATTGCTATCTAGTGAGAGTGAAAAAGAGCAGGCGCTCAAACTGCTAAAAACTGCTGAAAGTGATGAAGAGTCGGCTAAGGCACTTATTCAGAAGTTTGAAGTAAGCCAGCAAAAAAACGCAGAGCTTATTGCTCACAAGAGCAGAGAAGCCGAGATTAACTTAGCCAAAGAAAAAATGACTAATGCGCAGCATGCGCAAAAGATTCAGCCTTTGTTTGCGCTTCAAGAGAGTTTAAGTCAGAAGCTTGCTGCTTTAAAAGGTAAGCAAGAGGCGAGCTTACAAGCAGTTAAGCATTCGCAAACTCATTTAGCAAGTATGCAAAGTCAGCTTGAAGATGCTATTACAGCGCAAAAAAGCAGCGCCGGTTTACAAACGAAACTATCTGAATTAGACCGCTACCAGTCTATTGCAACTAAACTTAACAGTGCCCGAAAAGAGTTAACAGAGGCGGAAAACCACGCAGCCAATAGCCAGAATAAATTAAATGACCAGCAAAAGCAGCTAACACAAAGCAAAGAGGCAATAGCACAACACGAACAAACTATTACTGAACTTGTAGGTCACACCGAGCAAATAGCACAAGCGCAGTTAGCAGTAGAAAAGTCTCGCCAAGTGCTAGAGCGTTATCAAGAAATAAATGCCCTGAACGCGTCATTAAATGCTTTACAACAGCAGGCAGAACAAGCGCAAACAGTGCTTAAAGATACCGAACAGGAATATACTCAACAAGAAACCAAAACCAAACAGACCGAACTTGCCTGGCACAACGGTCAGGCAGCTTTACTAGCAAAAGAGCTCGAAACCGATATGCCTTGCCCAGTTTGCGGCAGTAAAGACCATCCTAAGCTGGCAATAAGTGATGGCGAGCAAACCTTAATAAGCAAACAAACGCTCGATTTGATAAGAGACAAGTTAACGGCAAAGCGCGAGAAACGAGACCAAGCGAAAACAGCTTATCAAAAATTATGTAACGATATTCAAGCACTAATCGATACTTTGAATAAACAAAAAATTGGCTTGGGAGACAGCGCGCAAAATAGTTTTGATGAGATCAAATCAGAGCATTCAGCACTGGAAAAAAACGTAGCGAATTTACTCGCATATAAAGGCAAGTTAACCCTTGTTAGGACAAAGCTTGAGAGTGACCGAGGCGTTTTAACCAAACTAGAACAGGGGTTGAGTGACTTACAGCACAAAGCGAATGCAGATAAAGAGCTGTCGGTAAGTGTTCAGACGAAAGTGCAGAGTTTTGAGCAAGACTTACCCGAAGACTATCGTGACACAACTCGATTGCAGCAAGAGATATCGGCCACCACAACTGTAATCGACAAGCTCAGCCAGCAATTACAACAAGCGCAAACTAATAAAGATAATGCGCAGACCGCCTTTGATACAGCAAGTGCCACTCATAAGTCTTTAGCAAAACAAAGTGAGGAACTTGAGAGTGAGAGTAAACAAGCGAGCACTCAGTGGGAGCAGGCATTACTTGAGAGCATGTTTAACGACCAACAATCATTTAACGCTGCGCTACTCACCGACGCTCAAATACGCCTAATTCAAAGCGATATTAATCATTACCAAAGTACGTTAGACACACTTACTGGCGCCGTAAAACAACTTGAGACCGAGCTTGCCAATAAATCACGCCCTAATATGGATAAGATTAAACAGGCAAAGCAAGGAGCCGCCGCCGTTTTCTCAGAAAAGGAAAAGCACTGGCAAGCATTGGATGCGCGCAAAAATACACTCCTTAAAGTGCACGAAAAACTGAAAATAGCGCATAAAACGAACCAAGCTTTAGAAGAACAATATCGTGTTGTGGGTACGTTATACGAGGTGTCGAACGGCTTATCAGGCGATAGAGTGAGCTTGCAGCGTTTTGTGCTCAGCGTTTTATTAGATGATGTACTTATTCAAGCAAGTGAGCGCTTGCTACTAATGAGCAAAGGGCGCTATCGCTTAATACGAAAAGAAGACAAAGCAAAAGGTAATAAAGCGTCGGGCCTTGAGCTAGAAGTAGAAGACGCCTACACAGGCAAAACCCGGTCGGTCGCGACTTTGTCGGGCGGTGAATCGTTTATTGCAGCGCTTGCGCTCGCTTTAGGTTTGTCTGACGCAGTGCAATCTTATTCGGGCGGCATCAAGCTTGACACCTTATTTATTGACGAAGGCTTTGGTAGCCTCGACCCCGAATCACTCGAACTCGCCATCAGAACACTCATCGACCTACAAACAATGGGCCGCACCATTGGCATCATATCCCACGTAACTGAGCTTAAAAGCCAAATGGCCCTGAGGATTGATGTTAAATCAGGGCGCGGGGGGAGTGAAATTGTGATGGCAGG
>CAZXTD010000046.1:0-14188 GCA_964643575.1 uncultured Glaciecola sp.
GGCTAATGCTTCCATACACTAATTTCTCATTTAAATAATCAACAAGGGCTTCGGAGTCATCTGCCAGAGGCAGGGCATCGCTGTAATCTGGGACGAAGGTAGCGCGTGCGCGAGTCTCGTCGAATGGCACTAGAAATCGCGAGAACACAGGCCGCATTTGATTAAAATTGTCGCGCTGTGACCCAAAAGCACCATAAGACAATAGGTTAATATAGCCAGGGATGCTCGATGCATTCACAATTTGCATCTCTGGTGCAACAAGATCAGACTGCGCCGATAGAGTGCCGGGCGCGACATAGCCTGGCCGGTAAAAATTAAATACTGAAGGAGAGCGATAAGGATGCTGACCCAGCACGCCCAAAGATGAAGTATCGTAAAGTTGAAACAGGTATTCTGGACGTGTCATATCGGTATTAAATGCTCGCATAAAATGACTGAGACGTAAAACAGGCTCGCGAACCTTACCAAATTGATTATCTGATAGTGCGAATTCTTCCTCAGTGTCTGAGTCGAACAAAATTGCTGAAATAGTCGCTTTGAGATCTCCTTTGCGTCCTTCTCCAACCTCATCGCCACTAGGCAAAGTGAAACGACCTTCGTTAAAAGCCCTTGCAACACGAGCAACATACTCGGGGCGAGGATTGCTTGTGACAAATCGCTGAATAAGCTGCTTACTTACGAAGGGCCCAACGTTTGGATGATCCATAATATGGGCTAGTGCCATAGAAATTGAATCTTCACCTACTGTATTGGCAGGAATAGTAAAATTAAGAAAGGTTTTTTCTAATGGAGAGTGTTCAGCTTCATCAATCGAAAGCGGCTGGGCAACCGCTTGGCTAAGCTGTCCCAATCGACCAACTATACTCATTTGGAGGTCGAGCCTAGGATTATCTAAGCCTGTAAATACTCTAGCTAAGCCGGTCACATCCGTATTGTCATACACTTCAATAGGATTACCTTGCTCATCTAACACAACGGTTCCATCTAGGTTTAATTGAACTAGGCCTGTCGTAAAAAGCTGTAAAATCTCGCGCGCGTAGTTTTCATCTGGCACACGTCCGGTGTTTTCATCACCTTTTTGATTCCCGAGGTAAGTTAAATATTCTGCCATCGCGGGCGAATAGGTTACCGCCTCCAGTAGATCTTGGTAGTTGCCCAATGCATGCTCGGCCAGAATATCTTGAAAGTAACCAACGGTTTGTGGAAATATCCCAAGCAATCCTCCGCTGCCGTTAGACACAACGGTGATTTGAGAAAGCGCAAACGCCATGCGTTGACGGAGTTGGTCATCTCCATGAATCGCATTTCTCCAAAACACCCAAGTGGTTGCGCCTTGGTCAAAGCCATCTGCTGCCATTCCCATGGGGCGGGTGCCAAGTTCGAAATAGGTTTGAACGTCTGAAAGGAATGGCGTGATTGGTGTGTCGAACTGCTCCAGCATCCAATTTGATGCACTGGTGCCGGTTAAACTATCGACTTCTTCAGCAGTAGGGCCAAAAGTGGCCATTGTTAAAAAGCGAGACGTTGATTGCGACGTAGCAAATTTTCCGGACGCCTCTGGCGCAGCAGGCAAAGGTGCGGGAGCGGGTGCAGATGGTTCAACACTCGTGCTATCTGAGTTACTTCCCCCGCCGCAAGCTGAGATAAAAAGTAAAACCACAAAAGCCACTATTAACCGCGAACTAAACATGTCTTGTCTCCCTTTGGCATAGAAGCCTTTACTGTTCACATTGTTAGTACAAATTTGCAAAACAAATTAATGTGGAGGGGAGTATATAAAGATTTTTAGTAGAGACTCTAGCGAGTCGGGAGACCTTTACTCAATATTTACATTATGATTACTTAACATTACATAACTGAATTGTTTGTGTTTCATCAGATGACACTGGACTCAGTAGAGCGCGTCGATGATATTTTCAAATGCTTCAGGTACATGAATACCGTAGCCTTGGGCATAATCTACGCCAAAATCTTGTTTAGTATGTGCGGCAACAAAAAGGCGTTGCTCCCATTCGTTTTTGATTTTTTCGCTGTAGCCAGGGTATGGCGATGCTTTTGGCTACCAATCATCAAGCATTTCGATTTCTTGAACATCGTAGCCAATAGTCTGCTTCAGCAAACATGCAGCCTTTAGCGAGATAGCGTTTATCTTTCCATTTCTTTGGTAATTTAGGTGTGTTATCAGTTGGCAAGTTAGGCACCCATTATTAAACAAATTGTTTAATCTACTTGTTTAATAATGGGTGAAAATATTTTTCTTACTGTATTAGTAGAGCAAACTATACACTTTACGGCGATAGTTCGATTTTAGTGGGTCACCATCTGCCAGTGCATTTATCATATCTAGCATGGTCTTTTTCGCATCGCCAAAGTTTAAGTCTTTTTGTATAACGCTAAACAGCATTGCGAGCGCTTCTTCGCTTTTATGGGCTTGTTGAAGCTGAACGGCTAAATCAATTCTAATCTGAAAATCATCAGGATTGGCTTCGTGTTTTTGCTGTAGTTCTAGTAGCTCAGGAGACTCTGAGGCTTTTTCTGCCAGCTCAATTTTGCCCACAATGGCATGATAGTATGCGTCTTGGTCGGCTAGCATGACTTGCTCAATAAGCGATTTACTCAATGCTAGATTGCCCGTTTCAATACTGGCGTCTGCATAGGCCAATACAATGTCCATGCGCGCAGGGGCAATTTCGTTAGCTTGTTTTAGTAAAGCAAAAGCCTGCTGATATTCGCCTTGCTCGAGTAAGGGCTTAGCTTGGCTAAGTAAGTCGTCCTCAGGCTTTGGCAAATGATCGGCAAAGGTCGTTTGGAGTTGAGCTGCGTCTTGCGGGCCAGTGAAGCCGTCAACAGGTTGTCCGTCTTTGACTATTATGGTGGTTGGCAAACCGCGAACACCAAATTGCTGCACTATTTCTTGTTGCTCATCAGCGTTTACGGTAGCAAGCAATATAGCGTCAGGATATTGCCCTACAAAACCTTGAATCACTTCAAGTTGCGCCATTGAAGGCTCGTCCCAGGCAGCATAAAAATAGACGACAACTAACTTTTGTACTGACTCTTCTAACATCACAGGTCTAAAGTTTTCAGTGGTCAGGGCTACGATATTTTGACTCATTATTGTCCTTTGTTCGTAAATAATTAACTTAAAAACGGTTAAGCGTCATACTTAAATTATGCGGCGTAAATATTGATTTGCAAGCGCTAAAGGGTAATATGTTTGCGACTCGTGCAATTACACAAAGTGTATTGCAGCTTATTCGCTTACAAAAGAAACAAATGACATGAAGGCAATCAAATGAACAACTCTCCCGAGCACGACGCAAAAACGGAAAATGATGAAAAATTTTCCAGTTTTGCAGCGTTTTACCCTTATTATTTAAGTGAGCATAGTAACGCCACTTGTCGTCTGCTGCACTTCATAGGCTCGTTTTTAATCATTGCATTGATTGTCTATGTTACGATAACGGGCATGTATATTTTGCTATGGCTGATACCCTTTATAGGTTATGGGTTTGCGTGGGTTGGCCATTTCTTTTTTGAGCACAACAAACCCGCCACGTTTACTTATCCGTTTTATAGCTTTTTAGGGGATTGGGTAATGTTTAAAGATATTTTGAGTGGCCGTATTTCATTGAGCGGCAGTCATAAAGATAAGATTTAAAACAAAACGGTCGCTGGCGCAATAATTTGCTTGCGCCAGCACGATTCTCTACATTGATAAACGCAATACTTTGCCGTTAACGCCATCAACTAGCACGTATATACTGCCATCAGGACCTTGCACCACGTCACGAATTCGCTCATTACGATCTTTCAATAACTCATGCTCAGCAACTACTTTGTTGTTTTCGTCTAATTCGATACGGCGTAAATGCCTAAACTTTAATGAGCCTACTAAAAGATCGCCCTTCCATTCGGAAAACACATCGCCAGTATAAAAGGTCATACCGCTAGGCGCGATTGATGGGTCCCAGTAAGTGAGCGGTTGGCGCATACCTTCCATTTCGGTTTTATCGGTAATAATACTGCCGTTATAATTAACACCATATGAAATAGCCGGCCAACCGTAGTTATCACCTTTGCTTAAAATATTAATCTCATCACCGCCTTTAGGGCCGTGCTCATGCGTCCAAATTTCGCCGCTTGTTGGGTGCAGGGTCATGCCTTGCACATTGCGATGCCCGTAAGTAAACACATCGTCTTCGCCGTCTTTGCCTACAAATGGATTGTCTTGAGGAATACTGCCGTCCGCATTTAAACGTATGACCTTACCAAAATGGCCGTTTACCTCTTGCGCTTTTTCTTTAAAGCCACCGCGGTCGCCTAAAGAGATAAACACATCGTTGTTGTTGTCAAAAGTGACTCGGCAACCAAAGTGGTGCGCACTGTCGGCTTTGGGTTTAGCGATAAAGAAAGGTTTTACATCTAGCAATGAATCACCTTGCAATTTACCGATATGTACTTCGCTACCTGCTCCGCCTTCACCCGCAACATTTAGGCAAACATACACCATACTATTACTAGTAAAATCAGGATGCACAGCTAAGCCTAATACGCCGCCTTGGCCTTTTACAACTGCTTGTGGCAAGCCCGAAATAGTGCTTAGTTTACCGTCTGAGCCGAGTCTTTTGAGAGCACCTGAGCGCTCAGTTACAAGTGCGTCGCCGTTTGGCAAAAACGCAATACCCCATGGGTTGTCGAGGCCTGTCGCCACTTCAGTGACTTTTAATTTGTTGTGGTCATGCGCATTTACCGCACCTACAGACAACATGAGCAAGCTTGTGCCCGCGATTACACTAAACACACTCGATTTAAATCGTTTTTTGCCAAACATACTTATGTATTGCTCCACTTTATCCTTAGATAAAACATTAGCTAAGGGAATTTATTGTTGTTGGGTTGCACGTAACATCCACGCGGTTTTTTCGTGCACGCGCATCCGGTCACCGACTAATGCCGAAGTAGATTCGTCGTCAGCATCTTGCGCAAGTTTAAGCGCTGACCGGCACGTTTTTACCACCGCTTCATGACCTTGTAATAATAGGCGCACCATATCACTTGCTTCTGGTACACCATCGACCTCTTTTATACTGCTTAATTCGGCAAAAGATCGGTAAGTACCGGGGGCAGCAACACCTAAAGTACGAATTCGCTCAGCGATATCATCGACCGCAATTGCAAGCTCGGTGTAGTGCTCTTCAAACATAAGGTGCAACTCACGAAACTGTGGGCCAGTTACGTTCCAATGAAAGTTGTGGGTTTGCAAATAAAGCGTGTACGAGTCGGCGAGCAGCTTTTTGAGTCCTTCAGCAATAGCGACACGATGCGTTTCGTTAATACCAATATCTATATTTGACATATGCTTACTCCTGTTAAGTGCTTTAAAAATTTATTTACATGCTTACTTTTCGGCCGTCTTTTATGGGAAACACCTGGCTAAGTTGACTTCCGTCGGCAAAGGTCAAGGTTATATTGAGCTCTTCACCTGCATTTAGGGGCCCTTCTAATCCCATCAACATGATGTGCTTGCCGCCCGGAACAAACTTGACGGTTTCGTTTTGAGCAATCAATACACCGTCACTTAGTTCTTGCATTTGCATCATACCATCTGCCATTTTTGTGTGGTGCAGTTCAACCACACCCGCGACGCTCTTATCTACACTGGCAGACACTAATTGCACTTGACTGTCGCCCTTGTTTTGCAATGTCATGTAGGCGGCACCTGCTTTGGCTAAGGCAAAAGTTGCGCGCGCCCACTGCTCAGACACAACAACATTTTTCGCCATATTCTGCACAGTTTCTGAAACCACCAATGTAGTCTTTTGCTGCGTTGTAGGAAGATTGACCGCCAGAGCAGAATGGCTCATCCCAAAGAAGACCGTTAGGCCTAGTAGTAATTGAGGGAATGTAGAACTGGCTTTAATGTCCATAATTGTTCACCAATAATAGAATTCTTTAAACTTTATAGTAAAAGAGTTGGGGGTTAAAAGCCAAAAAACAAGCAGCAATAACGACGCTATTTATTCGGATAAGAGGCTTAAACGCTCTGCTTCAGTTTCCAATAAAGGAAAAGACTCTTTAGGTAAATAGGCTAGCAAAGCTTGGAGCTTTTCACCTAGCTGTGCGTAGTTGTCTGCAACGACATTGATGTGCCCCATTTTACGTTTTTCGCGCAGCGTTTTACCGTACCAATGTAAATGACAACCTGGGATACTGATGAGGTCACGACTGAAACTGGTGCAGCCGATAATGTTCACCATTGCTGTTACACAGTTTGTTTTTGTACTGCCTAAAGGAAAACCCAATACCGCTCTCACATGCTGCTCAAATTGGCTGGTGTCAGCACCCTTTTGAGTCCAATGCCCAGAATTATGAACGCGCGGTGCAATCTCATTGACGAGCAGCGTATCACCCACTTGGAATAACTCTACTGCAAGCACGCCGACATAATCAAGACCGTTTGCAATACTGGCAAAAATCTCACCAGCTTGTTGTTGTATGCTTTCGCTCAAGCCAGTCGCGGGTGCAACTGAAACGTGCAACTGCCCCTCAAAGTGTAAATTTTCTGCTATTGCAAAGTTACTTACATTACCGTTTAAGTCTCGCGCACCTACCACCGAAATTTCACGATCGAAGGGTGAAAAGACCTCTGCAATTAATGGGTTTTTATGTAAATCAAGCTGAGAGAAGTGTTCAATGAGTTTGGGCAGGTCGTCTGCCGATTCCATTCGCCACTGCCCGTATCCGTCATAACCATCGCGGCTCGACTTAAAGACAATTTTATCACCTAATCTAGCAGCTATACCTTCTAGCTGACTCGTATCAGTAAGAATTTCGTGTTCACAATTAGCCACATTTTCTTGGCTTAATAATTGTTTTTCTCGTACTCGGTCGCCACCTGCCATTATCGATAGAAGATTGGGATGCAACTTGCCTGAGTCAGCCACTTTTTCGAGCAAATCTTCCGGGATATGCTCAAACTCGACAGTGATCGCATTTACGTCTTCGATGGCGGCGTCTAGGTCAAAACTATGCACCGATTTATCAAGCGGATTAATTACCGATAAGTCTTTAACATCGACCGCATAAACGCTAACGCCGAGTGGCGCAGCGGCTAGTGACATCATTTGCGCAAGCTGTCCTGCGCCCAGCACGAGTAGCTTCATTCAAGCTCCAGTGTTTGATTAGCGAGCACGGTTTCGGTTTGTTTGGCTCTAAATGCGATAATATTTTCGCGAACGGTACTATTATTTAAAGCAACAATTTGCGCCGCCATTAGGCCTGCATTGGCAGCTCCGGCCTCACCTATTGCTAAAGTGCCCACCGCCACGCCTTTAGGCATTTGTACTATTGACAACAAAGAGTCTAATCCACTCAACTGACTTGAGCGAACCGGACAACCCAAAACAGGAAGATGTGTATGCGCTGCAATCATACCGGGTAAATGCGCAGCACCACCGGCGCCGGCAATAATGACTTGATAACCGTCGTCTTCAGCAGATTCTGAAAACTCCACCAATAAATTTGGCGTACGGTGCGCCGACACAACCTGTGCTTTAAACTCAACGCCCAGCTCTTTTAGCATTAGCGCAGCTTTTTGCATAGTTGGCCAGTCTGACTGCGAGCCCATTACTATAGCGACTTGTGGCATGTTTCCTTCCCGTTAAAACTTGTGTGTCTGTGCATGCTTGAGCTAAAAGTTTAGCTTAAGCATGCAAAAAAGAAGCGAGATTATACGAGAAACCGAATTAAAGCGCGACCCTCTATTATTTACCCGCGCTATGCATATAATCTAAGGTCATGTTGGTTAGCAGTTTTACACCTAACTTCATCCCCGACTCGTCGATATAAAACTCTGGTGTATGATGCGCTGGAGAGTCTTCTTCAGACACATCGAGTGGTTTGCCACCTACCCATAAATAAACGCCTGGTACTTTTTCTTGGAAAAACGAAAAGTCTTCTGCACCAGTCACCGCCTTTGAATTAATTACATTTTCTTGGCCTGCTGTACGCACGAGAGTCGGTAACATTTTATCCATTAGGGCGTGGTCGTTAAATGTAATCGGATAATTATAATCAAGCGGTAAGGTAAGCTCGGCTTCAGCTCGCATGCTATCGGCGATACCTTTTACTTTGCGCGGCATGGCCTCGTACATATGCTCTCGCGCTACAGGGTTTAGAGTGCGTATTGTTCCCACCATGGTAACTTCGTTAGGAATAATGTTAGAGCGGTTACCCCCATGAATAGAACCTACAGTGACTACCGCAGCATCGTCTATGACTTTAATTTCGCGGCTCACAATGGTTTGTAAACCCATGATAATTTGGGCTGCCGTTGTTATTGGATCAACACTTTTCCAAGGGTAAGCCCCGTGAGCCTGCTTACCTTTTACCACAATCTTAAACGGGTCGACCGCAGCCATAATACCGCCGTGCTTGTATCTAACTTTGCCCACATCGGTATTGGCGCTAATATGTAAGCCAAAAATCACATCTACCGCTGGGTTTTCAAGCACGCCCTCTTTCACCATTATCTCGGCACCACCTACTTCACCGGCTGGCGCGCCTTCTTCTGCAGGTTGAAAAATAAACTTCACTTTGCCGGTGAGCTCACTTTTCATATTAGTCAATATAGTCGCTGCGCCCATGAGCATCGCTACATGAGTATCGTGACCACAAGCATGCATAACAGGCACAGGGTTACCTTCTAGCTCACCTATTACTGTTGATTTGAAGGGTAAATCGTTTTCTTCTTTTACTGGCAATGCATCCATATCTGCGCGTAAAGCTACGGTAGGACCTGGTTTGCCTGAATCTAACAAAGCCACAACGCCGGTAATAGCAACGCCTGTTTGAACTTCGAGTCCTAAAGAACGCATGTAATTTTCGATATATTTAGCAGTTTCAAACTCTCGATTAGAAAGTTCTGGATATTGATGAATATGACGACGCCATTGGATAACTTGTGCTTCTATAGCTTCAGCCTTTTGCGCAATATCATGGTGACCATGATTGTCTAATGCTGCTGCTTGTAAGCTCATCAATAGCGCAGAAGCGCCAATGGCAGCGGATAAAAAGCTACGCTTAAAAGATAATTTAATATGCGAAAATCCCATGTTGGTTCCTTAGGTGAATACCTTATTTTTGTTATATGCGTATTTACTAGGCACTTATATAAAGCATCAAGTAAATAATTTAAAACGCCGCGGTGGTGATCTTTACTCTACACCAGCTCATAAAGAATGCCTATACCGAAGCAAGTCAAGCTTGCTTGTTACATGTGTAAGTAACGCTTAAGAATGCTTGGCTAATTTGAGCACAAGGTTTATGCTATTTGCGACAAAAAAACTCGCTCATATAAATACGATAATAAAAGAGAATACTATGCTTACAGCCCAGCGCTTTATTGCCCTTGCTTTTTCTTCCTTACTTACCTTTAATGCAGTGGCTGAACAATCTGCCTATTTTAAAGACCCAAGCCTGCATGACAACAAGCTTGTTGTCAGTTCGCAAGGCGACTTATGGCTAGCCAACCTTGACGACAATCAAGCTGCTCGCCGATTAACCAGCCATATTAGCATTGAATCGAGCCCAAGGCTTTCGCCCAGCGGCGAACAAATTGCCTTTGTGGCTCGGTACACCAATGTGCCGGCAGTGCATGTAATGAGCACAAACGGTGGCATAGCCAAACAAGTGAGCTTCGAGCCAAGAACCACTCGATTACATAGCTGGGTAGATGAACAAACACTGTTGGTAAGCACATCGAGCAATAATGGTATGCACAGTAGTTGGGTGTTAAAAACTATCGATATTAATACGCTTCAAACACAAACCTTACCGTTGTCTGACGCAAACCAAGGCGCCCTCAGCAAAAACGGCAACACCTTAGTATTTGTGCAGCACGGCTTGCAAATGTCTAGCGACAATGCAAACTACTACAAAGGCGGAGCCGCTGGCGAATTATGGCGCTACACTATGGGTAGCAACAAAGAAGCCTCACTGCTAACTGGCGCACATGACGGCTCTGCAAGCGTCCCTATGTTTTACGAAGGTCGTGTATTCTTTATCAGTAACCAAAATAAAATGGCGAACATTTGGTCTATCGATTTAGACGGTAAAAATGCAAAACAACATACTCAATTTGACGACTGGGCAGTGCGCGGTGCCAGTATCCACAACAATAAAATTGTGTTTCAGCATGGCGCCGACATTAAAATTTACAATATAGATAACGACAAGATTGAAGCTGTCGACATTAGCTTACAGTCCGACTTTGCAGGCTTACGCACCCAGTATGTTAAAAAGCCGCTTGAGTATTTAGAAAACGCAACAATATCGGCCGACGGCGAAAAAGCAGTGATCACGGCAAGAGGCCAGATTGTTGTTGCCGACACCAACGAAACAAGACTAGTAGAAATTAGCACTGACCCTACCTCTCGCCACCGTGAAGCAATGTTAAGCCATGACGGTGAACATATTTATACCATCAGCGATATTACAGGCGAGTACGAAATTTGGCAGTTTGATGCAAGCGGCAAAACCGCAAGTAAACAACTTACCAGCAATGGCAACACACGGCGCACCGCTATGTGGCTATCACCCAATGGCGAAAAGCTAATTCATGCTGAGCAGTCGGGCAAACTTTGGCAATTAGACCTTGATAGCTTAAACAACACATTAATACTGGATGACTTATCAGGTACACCAAGCGATATCGAGTTTTCATCAGATAGCCGTTATATAACCTTTGCTTACTCACAAATAAACAGTGAGCGGGCGCGAATTTATGTAAAAGACTTACAAACGGGTAAAGGTGAGTTTGCTACTAGCGAAAAATATCCTTCTTATTCACCCGTATTTAGTCATGACATGCAATGGTTGTACTTTTTATCTGAACGGTCGTTTAGGCCAACGCCAGCAAGTCCTTGGGGCGACCGCAACATGGGAGTAAGCTTTGAAGATAAAACGCAGTTATACGCGGTTGCGCTTCAAGATGATGCTGAATTTCCTTTTGTTCCTCCAACAGAGTTAGATGATAGCAAAAGCAGTGAAGACAAAAAAACTAACGAAGACGGTGATAATGAAAAGAAAGACGAAGAGAGCGAAAGTCAACCAGAGCTTCAGCTTAATAACTTAGCCGACAAGCTTTGGCAAGTCGACATTCCTGCTGGCAACTACAACGGTTTGTTCGCAACAAAAGACAACCTTTTTGTGAGCAAAGGCAACGAAATTCACAGCCTAAAGTTTGAGTATAAGGCTAAATTAGAAGAAATGACCACGGGTGTTTCTGGCATCTCACAATCAAGTGATAAAAAGAGTTTCTTGGTCAGAAAAGGCAACAGAGATTCGGCCAAGTTTTATATTGTGCCTGCCAAACCCAGCTTTCCTAAGGATGCGAGCGACAATCAGGTAAAACTGAATGATTGGGTGCTCACAGTCGAGCCCAAGCAAGAGTGGCAGCAAATGTTTAAAGATGCTTGGTTAATGCACCGCGACGGATTTTTTGACAAAAATTTACGTGGCGTTGATTGGGCATCAACAAAACAAAAATATCTACCATTAGTTAGCCGCGTGACCGAACGTTCTGAACTTAATGATATTTTTAAGCAAATGATGGGTGAGCTTAATGCACTGCATTCTCAAGTACGCGGTGGCGACATCAATGCAGACGAAAACGCGCCTCAACAAGCCATATTAGGCGCTCGCTTTGAAGACACCAAGCAAGGCTTAAAAATAGCGCATATATACGAATTTGAACGTGAACTATTAGAACAAGCACCGCCCTTAGCACAGCCGCATGTTAACGCTAAAGCCGGTGACATTGTTATGTCGGTTAATGGCCAGGGCGTGAACAACCAAGCGCAGTTGCATAAAGCGCTTTTGAATAAAGTAGGACAACAAGTATTGTTGGAGCTAATGCGAGGCAACAAAATTGTTAAAACCGTTGTTTACCCAGCGCCGAGCTTCAGAGACAGAACCTATCATTACCAAGATTGGCTAGCTCGCAATATGCAAGCAGTACAAGCCAAAGACACCGACATCGGGTATTTACATTTAAGTGCAATGGGCAGAAATGACCTTGCCAGCTTTGCTCGTGACTTTTATGCGCAGTATAAAAAGTCGGGGCTTATTATTGATGTTCGGCGCAATAATGGTGGCAATATCGATAGTGTTCTTATTGAAAAACTGCTTCGACGCGCTTGGTCTTTTTGGCAGTGGCCAAACGGCGAAACCATGGCTAACATGCAAAATACCTTTAGAGGGCATTTAGTCGTATTAGCAGACCAGTTCACCTACTCCGACGGTGAAACCTTTACTGCCGGTATACGCGCGCTAGATTTAGGCACGGTTATCGGCAAAAAGACCGCGGGTGCAGGCGTATGGTTGAGCGGCGGCAATAACGTTGTTGACAGAGGCATAGCGCGCGTCGCCCAGTTTCCGGTATTTGCAATGGACGGGCGCTTTATTACAGAAGGCGAAGGTATTAGCCCTGATATCGAAGTCACCAACATGCCGGTGGCTACTTTCAATGGTAAAGATGCGCAATTAGAGGCTGCAATATCGTATTTGCAAGAACGAATTAAAGAAGCACCTGTACAGCCACTGAAAGCCTTGCCGTTTGGGCCTGTTGAACAGTCTGCCAGTGATATAATGCCAGACTAACATTCGTCGACAATCTAATTGTTCTGATTAACCTGTGCACCGGCACAATAATTTAGGCGCAACACTGTATGTTTAAACGAATGCTCATTGTTCTTCTACTCTTTGCGTTGCTTGTGCCTTTAATTTTATATTGGATATCGCCGGTAGAGCCAGTGTCGTGGAAACCCGACCCTATATCGCGCTTAATCGGCATTTTTGAAAAAAACAACGCTTTGGATGACGTTAGCATTATTGCTGCAGGCAAACTCCCTGAAGCTGAAGATATCGTGTTTGATGCAAACGGTTGGCTATATACAGGCCTCAACGATGGCAGAATTGTAAAGTTTGATCCAAACAAACCTGATGAAATCATACAAGTTGCCAACACAGGCGGTCGGCCGCTGGGTTTGCGATTTGATGCTAGTAACAATCTTATTGTTGCAGACGCTCAATTGGGTTTAATTTCAGTATCGCCAAAAACGGGAGACATCAAAGTGTTGGTCGATAGCTTTGAAGGACGCAAACTGCTGCTTGTTGATCATGTAGATATTGCCGCTAACGGTGATATCTATTTTTCGGACGCCAGCGGCAAATTTGGACTGTCGACATACCTTCTCGACTTCATAGAAGCAAGCAGCACTGGCGCTGTCTATAAGTATTCCCCTAACACGCAAACTACAACATTATTAATGGAAGGCTTATTTTTTAGTAATGGCGTGGCTTTAGGTCCTAACGACGCTTATTTGTTAGTTGCCGAAACAGGTCGCGCTCGCATTTTAAAGCACAACCTAAGTGCACCCGCAAAAGGGCAAACCGAAGTATTTATCGATTCTTTGCCAGCAATGCCCGACAACATATTTTTTGATGAACAAGGCACCTTTTGGGTAGGCCTTGTCGCCATGCGCGATTGGCGCATAGAGAAATTATCTTCAGCTCCCACCATTCGCAAAATAATTGGAGGGATACCGGCAGAGCTGTTAAAGCCAAAAGAGAGTTATGGCTTTGTTGTGGGTATCGACCTTGAAGGCGACATTACCCACAATTTACAAACAGAATTTGCTTATACGCGGATTACTGCCGCTATTCCACATAACAACAAATTGTTTTTGGGATCGCTAGAGAGCGACTCCGTCGCGATATATTCATTTCCTGAAAACTAAAAAACGCACGATGAGTGCGTTTTTATTATAGGTTTTGTCTTGTTATAAACCGCTTGTAATCGGCCTAGTACCGGTTTAGCGACCTTAACCTTTTTGACGTTTCATCGAATCAAAGAATTCGTCATTGGTTTTAGTCATCGACAATCGACTAATCAAGAACTCTACCGAATCAATCTCAGACATTTCATGTACGATTTTACGCAAAATCCACATCTTCTGAAGTTCTTCAGGGGTGGTCAAGAGCTCTTCACGACGCGTACCAGAACGGTTAATATCGATAGCTGGGAATACTCGTTTTTCGGCAATTTTACGATTGAGGTGCAGCTCCATGTTACCCGTACCTTTAAATTCTTCGTAAATGACTTCATCCATCTTAGAGCCGGTAT
>CAZXTD010000046.1:14198-27311 GCA_964643575.1 uncultured Glaciecola sp.
TATCGATAAGCGCTGTGGCAATAATAGTTAAACTACCGCCCTCTTCAACATTACGTGCAGCACCAAAGAAACGCTTTGGCTTATGCAATGCGTTTGCATCCACACCACCCGTTAATACTTTACCTGATGACGGAATAACGGTGTTATAAGCTCTGGCTAAACGCGTGATTGAGTCAAGCAAGATAACCACGTCTTTTTTATGCTCAACTAAACGCTTGGCTTTTTCAATGACCATTTCTGCGACCTGTACGTGACGACTCGCCGGCTCATCAAAGGTTGAAGCAACCACTTCGCCTTGCACCAAGCGCTGCATCTCGGTAACTTCTTCTGGGCGTTCGTCTATGAGCAATACCATCAACAAACAATTGGGATGGTTTGCCGCAATTGATTGCGCAATATTCTGGAGTAACAAAGTTTTACCAGCTTTAGGTGGTGCAACGATAAGTCCGCGTTGCCCGCAACCAATCGGTGACGCAAGGTCAAGTATACGAGCAGTTATATCTTCAGTACTGCCATTACCACGCTCCATAACAAGGCGGTCGTTTGCATGTAATGGGGTCAAGTTTTCGAAGAGGATTTTGTTACGAGAATTTTCAGGCTTGTCGAAGTTTACTTCGCGAATTTTTAAGAGTGCGAAATAACGTTCGCTGTCTTTAGGCGGCCTAATTTTGCCGGCTATGGTATCACCTGTCCGCAAGTTAAAACGGCGAATTTGGCTGGGCGATACGTAAATATCATCGGGCCCTGCCAAATATGAAGAGTCGCTAGAACGCAAAAAGCCGAAGCCGTCTTGCAGTATTTCTAGCACACCATCGCCAAATATATCTTCACCGCCTTTAGCGTGTGATTTAAGGATAGAGAATATAATATCTTGCTTGCGAGCGCGGGCGAGGTTTTCTAAACCCATGGTTTCAGCAAGTGCTACTAGTTCGCTAATGGGTTTACTTTTTAGGTCTGTTAAATTCATATTGGTGGGTCTGTTTTATTTATTACGATTGGTTAGGGTTAGTTTCTTGTGGTGTATTGTTTTTTGACTGATATACAGTTTTCATATTGGTATCAGCGCATTTTGTTAAAAATATTAGCAAACAATATGCCAGCTTTAATTATTCCTATGCATAAGTAAACATATAAAAGGTAAAATTAAATGAGAGAGTTTTAATTATCGAATATTGTGTAACGCATTGCAGGTATGTACAGAAGTTTTCTAAACTTACCTACCGGTGAGTAATACAAAAGTATCACTTATTTGGGACATCGTCCAGTTTTTAACAAATATTAATGTGATGTTAACAAAAAGCCGAATCACTTCGGCTTTTTACATCATCAAACATTCTCAATAACACAATTGTTGATATTGACCTCCAATGGTTCAAATGACCATTGGCATTGGAAAATAAAATGACTATAGGTTTTCGTCTAAAAACTCTTTAAGTTGGGTTTTAGAAAGCGCGCCAACTTTGGTCGCCGCTAACTCGCCATTTTTAAATAATAACAAGCTTGGAATGCTTCTAATGCCATATTTTGGCGGAGTTTCATTATTTTCTTCGACATTTAGTTTGCCAACTGTTACTTTGCCCTCGTACTCGCTCGAAATTTCTTCTAGAATAGGAGCGATCATTTTACAGGGGCCGCACCATTCTGCCCAAAAATCAACTAACACAGGACCTGATGCATTGATTACATCTGCTTCAAATTTTTCGTCTGTTAATGCGAGGATATTGTCGCTCATTCTGTTCTCCAGTTTTAGAATCAAGCTGATTTGTTCAGCTGTTCTCAATAGTGTTATATAGAAGTCGTTTTTAATGCAAGCATCTAAAAGCTATAAGCTATGCCACAATCACATTTAAGCAATACGTTATTTTCATCACTTTCGATCCATCCTCAGGTCCAAGCCGGGCTAGACGAGGCGGGTTTCACGCAATGTACGCCAATTCAAGAAATGTGCTTGCCACAGTTACTTGACGGTAACGATGTTGCAGGCGAGGCGCAAACTGGAACAGGTAAAACCATTACCTTCTTAGTCGCGGCTTTTCATCACCTACTTTCACATCCGAAAACCGACCAAGGAATTAATCCTCGGGCCATCATTATGGCACCTACACGCGAACTTGCCGTGCAGATATTTAATGATGCGGAGCTACTTAGTAAGCACACCGGATTATCAGTTGCTGCCATATATGGTGGCGAAGGTTACGAAAGTCAACGGGAAAAACTAGAAAAAGGTGTTGATATCCTTATTGGGACCACTGGTCGCATTATTGACTATTACAAACAAAAGATTTTTAACTTAAAGCACATTCAAGTTGCCGTGCTAGATGAAGCCGATCGTATGTTTGATTTAGGTTTTATTAAAGACATTCGCTACTTGTTTAGAGGTATGCCAGACGCCACTGAGCGTCTTAATATGTTGTTTTCCGCGACTTTAAGCTATCGGGTTCGTGAGCTATCATACGATCACATGAATAGTCCTATTCCTTTACAAGCTGGCCCTACTGAAAAAACCGGCGTACGTATTAGTGAAGAATTATTCTATCCGAGCAACGAAGACAAGCCATTACTGTTGTTAACTTTACTAGAAGAAGAATGGCCTGATAAAGCGATAGTATTTGCTAATACCAAACATGATTGCGAAAAAGTAAGTTCGTGGTTGCAAGCAGACGGACACAGAGTAGGTTTGTTAAGCGGTGATGTTCAGCAAAAGAAACGTATGTCGATTTTAGATGACTTTACGCAAGGCAACCTTGATGTGCTAGTTGCAACAGATGTTGCTGCTAGAGGCTTGCATATCGATAAAGTCACTCATGTGTTTAATTACGACTTACCCGATGATGCCGAAGACTATGTGCATCGTATTGGCCGTACCGGTCGAGCTGGTGAAACAGGTGCGGCAATTAGTTTTGCTTGCGAAAAGTATGCACAAAACCTTACCGATATCGAGACTTACATTGGGCACGATATTCCGGCCACCGACTATAACCCTTTGAACCTTCTTGACGATGTGCCTAAGCCAAAGTTCACGCACAAACCACGCGGTCGCGGTAATCAACGCGGCGGACCGCGCAAAGACGGTAGACAAGGCGGCAGACCTCCTCGCGGCGGTCAACGAGGCGGCCGAGGCGGCTCAGACAGAAAGTCGTCATAAACAATAGGCGAAGTATTATAAATGGCAGTAAATATTCCCGCTACCCGTGAAATTTCCGGCATAGACTTACAAAATGAGTATTATGCCGCGATTGACTTAGGCTCAAACAGTTTCCATATGGTCATTGTTCGGGTGCTTGCAGGTAGCGTACAAATAGTCAGTAAAAACAAGCACAAAGTGCGCTTGGCGGCTGGCTTGGATGACAACATGGTGCTTTGCAATGAAACGATAGAACGCGCCTTAGTGTGTATTCATAATTTCGCCGAAAAAATCCAAGATATTCCGCCTGAAAATGTGCGTATTGTGGCGACTGCAACCTTAAGGCTTGCAGTTAACGCCGTTGATTTTGTCACTCCCGCCGAAAAAATACTTAACCATAAACTACAAGTGATTAGTGGCGAAGAAGAAGCTCGGCAAATATATTTAGGTGTTGCTTACACGTCGGCAAACCAAGGCAACACCTTGGTTATTGATATAGGTGGCGCGAGCACCGAAGTTATTATTGGTCGAGACTTACAGCCTGTTCACCTTACCAGCGTGAATATGGGTTGCGTAACTTACATGGAACGGTATTTTGAAGACGGCGTACTGTCGCTTGAAAACTTTGAAAGCGCGCAACAAGCCGCGATGATTAGTATTCAAGAACATGTAGACGGTTTCTTGTGTTTTGATTGGCAGCAATGCTTAGGCGCCTCAGGCACCCCGCAGGCGGTCACTCAAATATTGGTCAAACAAGGTATAAACGACGCTATTCGGCTTAAATATTTATATCAACTTCGTGATAACTGCATTAGTCAAAAAAATATTTCGCGCTTAGATATTGATGGCTTGCCAGTTGCCCGCCAAGCTATTTTTCCGAGCGGTTTGGCTATTTTAATCGCCCTTTTTGAAAGTCTTAACATCGAAAATATGCAAATAGCCGGTGGTGCACTGCGCGAAGGCATTATTTATGGCATGCTCGAAAATTATCAAAAGTCTGACAGGCGCACTCAAGGCATTAATCAGTTGGTCTCTAAGTTCCACATTGATCCGCGCCAGAGCCAGCGGGCGCGCACGGTAGCAATGGAACTATGCAATCAAATGTGCGCACAAGCGCAATTTTGTGACTATGATACACACGGCTTGGTAGGCGCAGCGGCGGCACTACATGAACTCGGGCTACATATAGGTTATAAAGCCTATCATGAGCACGGCGCTTATATACTCGACCATGTTGAGATCACCGGCTTCACCACTTTGCAGCGCATGATGATAAGAGACCTAGTCAGCATGCATCGCTTAGCTATCGACTTAAGCGCACTTAATAATTACGGTGAAGATATTCGACATTCTCTGGAGTGTTGCACACGCTTATTGCGTATCGCCGTTATTTTAGTAAGCCGCAGAAAAAGCGAGGCTATTCCGCAAGTTGGATTACAAATACAAGAGAACAGCTGGCGCTTGCTGTTGCCCCAAAACATGAAAGCTAAGCATCCATCTATATATACTGAATTGGTTCACGAATGTTGGCTGCAACATAAAGCAGGCTGGAAGCTGTCTCTGGTCGACGCAAGCCAGAACATTGAAGTTGGCGTGTAATTTTCAAGCTCACTACTTAGTGCTACTTAAGTGAATTATCGAACCATTCAGATGCAATCGCTTTTCTAATGATTGTCTAAACGTCGAAACGATAAATACCAACTCGTCAAAGCCACTACCGCGCATAAACTCGACAATACCCAATGTTGGTCAAACACATGCAATACTGCGGCACCTATCGAAAATGTAATCGCGATCTTGCCCAGCATTCTTGCCTTTTGAATGTTGGCTTGCATCTCCATTTGTGCGGTGTGTTGCCGCTCCATTTGTTGTGGCAGCTGTTTCAGCTGTCGTAAGCTATCAAACAATAAGTCGGGCATTTCAGGTAATTTTTCAGACCAAAATGGCAAGTTATCTTTAACCGCATTAAACATTGCTTTAGGTCCAATTTGCTCTTTCATCCAGTTTTCTAAAAAAGGCTTGGCCGTTTTCCAGAGATCTAATTGCGGGTAAAGTGCTCGCCCAAGGCCTTCAACGTACAACAGTGTTTTTTGCAGGAGTACAAGCTGCGGCTGTACTTGCATATTAAAGCGCCGGGCAGTATTAAATAGCTGCAACAGTACATTGCCAAACGAGATATCGGCTAAGGGCTTTTGAAAAATAGGCTCACAAACCGTTCGTATCGCCATTTCAAAGTCGTCGATATTGGTGTCGCTGGGCACCCAACCCGAATCCACGTGTAGCTCTGCTACTTTACGGTAATCGCGGTTAAAAAATGCAATGAAATTTTCAGCTAAATAGCGCTTGTCTTGTTTATTGAGTGTGCCGACAATGCCGTAATCGATGCCGATATATTTAGGGTCTTGCGGGTGGTCATAAGATACAAAAATATTGCCTGGGTGCATGTCTGCATGAAAAAAACTGTCTCTGAAAACTTGCGTAAAGAAAACCTCAACGCCACGTTCTGCAAGTAATTGCAGATTGGTGTTTTGTGCACGCAATGCATCGATATCAGATACCGGTATCCCATAAATTCGCTCCATTACAATTACGTTTATCCGGCAATGATCGCTGTATATATGAGGTACATACAAACTGTTAGACTCTTCAAAGTTACGTTTTATTTGAATGCCATTAGCAGCTTCTCTTAACAAATCGAGCTCATCTAATATCGTTCTTTTGTATTCTTTGACAACTTCAACAGGCCGCAAGCGCTTGCCATCTGGCAGCCATTTTTGAACAAGCTTGGCAATCGAGATTAAAAGTGAAACGTCGGCTTCTATGGTGCGTTTGATGTTAGGTCTTAACACTTTGACCACGACATCTTTGTTATCGAGCTTAAGCTTTGCTGCGTGCACCTGTGCAACAGATGCCGACGCGAGCGGCTCGTGTTCAAACTCTGCAAAAAGCTCATTAAGGTTATTTAAGCCCAATGCTTTGCGAATAATATTTTCAGCCTCGCTAGAGTCAAAAGGCGGGACTTTGTCTTGCAACAAAATGAGCTCATCAATAAGCTCAGGTCCAAATAAATCGCGGCGCGTAGACAGCATTTGACCAAACTTGATAAACACTGGGCCAAGTGTTTGCAAGGCCAAACGTAAACGACGTCCACGGCTTTCCCCCTTATGCTTATTTGGCCACCAGAATAAACAATTGCGCATATATCTGAAGTACCAAGGCCTAAAGCGCTTTGGTATTAAATCATCGAGGCCATGGGTAAGTAAAATGCCCCCAATAAATAAAAAACGACGGTACTTCATTCGGCTTTTTTACCTTTTTTAAGTGTTCTTTTTTCTTCCAAAATGCTCAACCTTGCCTCTAAACGGTCGACATTTGTGCGCAACTCGCCTACTTCATCAACAAAATTGAGTAGCATGATCTTGCGTACAGCAATGGGTTTTTCATCTAATGCGGCATCACTTAGGGTTTGAGTAAATTGTTCAAACTGGCTTTGGGCATGCGCTTTGAACTGTTTTAAGCGTGTATTAAGTTGATACGCTGGTGCGTCACCCACATATCCCGACAACACTTCTTCAAAATCGATATCGAGTTTATCAAACAAGCGGCTAACGCCCTGCAAAATACTGAGGTCACCAGCAAAATCGAGCTGACCTGATTTGATCAGCTTTGTTAATTGGTTGTTTTGCTTGAGCTTATCAAGTGCAAATAATGAGACACTTACCCAACAAGTATTATCGTCAAGTTCATCGGGTAGTTCATGATAGATACCCTCTTGGTCAATACTTACTTGGACATATTCGGCTCTTTTTACAAGCATTTTGTCGCTGGTTTGCGAAGCAAGTGAGCGCTCATTAGAGGGCTGTTTATGCTTTTCTAAAAAAGTGAATAGCAGTGCTTGCTCCAGCTCCTGTACGTATATGACACAACGTTTGGTTGCCAGAGAGGCAAGTAAATCGTCAGCGTTGCTAGACCAAAGAAGCGCCTGATTGATTGCTAACTCGAGGCTTGCACTTAGCATTTGACTTATCGCCACTAGAATTTAAACCCTCGGTGCAAAGCAACAATACCGCCTGTCATATTGGTGTAAGTCGTTTGTTCAAAGCCCACATCACGCATCATTTGCTCAAGTGTATCTTGGTCGGGGTGCATCCTAATTGACTCAGCCAAATAACGGTAACTTTCGGCGTCGTTCGCGACTAATTTCCCTATTTGTGGCAACAAATAAAACGAGTAAGCGTCATATACTTTGCTGAGCGCTTCAGTTGTGGGTTTGGAAAACTCTAAAACCAATAATCGTCCGCTGGGTTTTAATACTCTAAACATCGATGCTAAGGCTTTTGATTTATCGGTGACGTTTCTGAGCCCAAAGGCAATCGTAATTAAATCGAAATGATTGTCGGGAAACGGAAGCGCTTCTGCATTTGCTTGCACATAATGCAAGTTGCCCAAAATACCTTTATTAAGCAGTTTTTCTTTGCCCACATTAAGCATAGAATGGTTAATATCGGCTAGCACTACTTGCCCTTCACTACCCACCACACGGCTGAACTTAGCAGCTAAATCGCCTGTCCCACCAGCAAGGTCGAGTACTTTTTGCCCAGGGCGCACGCCGCTGCAGTCGATGGTGTAGCGTTTCCAAATTCGATGTATACCTAAAGACATTAAATCATTCATTACATCGTATTTAGCTGCAACCGAATGAAATACATCAGCGACCATATCGGCTTTACGTGATTTTTCTACCGTCGTGAAACCGAAATCTGCAGTTTCATTGTCGGCATGCGCATTTTTGTTAGCATCAACTTGCTCAGTTTTATTGGTATCGCTTGTAGCGGTAGACATGGTAATTAGCATTTCAAATCGTTGTAATTGTTACCTAAAGTGTAGCTCAATCTTGGGCTAACTAATAGTCATCTCAAGAGATTAGCTCAACATCGTTTTTTACACTAAAGTCTAAGTAAATGACAACGAAAGTATACTTATTGAACAAATTAGCGTTTTAGACTACATGCCAAGGGCTTTTTGCCAATAACATCTTATTGATTAACGTCATTTTTATTAGGCTAATTCTTCGGTGGAAAAAGATACATGCCCCAAACACATATCGATAACCCTAGCCAAAGTGGCGCTTCACAACAAGAAGCAGGGGCGAGCAATGTACCTTATAAAGACTTATTCAACTCCTCCCAACAAGATGTAATTGCTCGCTTACAGCTATTATATTCGAATGCCATCGGTGGCTACATCGTCTCTATGGTTTGCATGGCTATTTTCTGCTTTGGCTTTGAAACACCGCAAACACAATATACAAAAACATGGATTTTTGTGCTTTACACCGTCGTCCAACTTTTTCGTCTAGCCGACAATGTGCTAGCACGACAGAGTTTTACTTTAGGCGATGCTCAACCCAAGCGGCTTGTCATAAGATTTTCAGTCGGCATGCTAGCCAATGGCGCAGTATGGGCGCTGTATAGTGTTTTGTTTGTAAGTACAATGGAAAGCTATCAGGTAACGGTCAGTGCAGTCACGCTTGCCGCCTTGGCAGGTGGCACAATTACTATCTTAGCTGCCACAACGCTTCTTTCAATATTGTATATGTCTTGTTTATTACTACCCTTTATTGTTATCGGCCTTTTTAATCCTTTCGAGTATTTTCATTATATTAGTTTACTAGGCTTCATTTATTGGTGTGTGATGGTCGTTTCTGCCAACAAAATTGGAAAGTTTTTTACACAAGTGCTTCAGCTTAAAACTGAAAATACCGAAATGTTAGACCTTATGCATCGAGAGCAAAAAGAAGTCAAAACGGTCAACAAAGCACTTACTCTGGCAAACAAGAAGTTGGACAACTATGCAACACGTCTCGAGTCAGAGGTAGATGAGCGCACTCAAGATTTACTGCGCTTGTCTAATATCGACCCGCTGACAGGACTGCAAAATAGAACTGCGTTCACCAAGCGCATGCAAAAGTTATTTTCTGCCGAAACGATTCATGGCCAGCAATACCTCTTGTTATTTATCGATTTGGACGGCTTTAAAGACGTCAACGACGGTTTTGGTCATAAAATAGGTGATCTTGTTTTAGAAGAAATTGCCAAACGCTTAAACAGCCTCCGCGGGTTTATTCATGAAGAAAGCCAAACCGGCAGTGCTGAAAATAACGACTGCTTATGTCGTTGGGGTGGCGATGAGTTCTTGTTTTTATCTCCGTTTAAAACGCAAAGCTGCGTCGACAACCTGGTTAATGCCATACAGCAGCGCATTCAAGAGCCCATTACTCTAGCATCAAATTACATTACTTTAGGCGCGAGTATAGGAATATCAAGGTATCCCTACGACAGTGAGCTTGCAAGCGACCTTATCCAGTATGCTGATATTTCGATGTATCATCACAAAAAACAAAAGTCAGGCAAAGCCGTTAATTTTTCGGTAGCGTTGTTTAACGCTTTCCAAGAAGACCAAACCATTCGAGATGGCTTAAAGAATGCGCTCAGGTACAAAGAATTTTCACTTGTATTTCACCCCATAGTCGACATTAATGACAATAGTGTTTGGGCTTTTGAGGCTTTGCTAAGATGGCAGCACAGAGGCAAACCCATTTCACCAGCTGAATTTATACCCATTGCCGAAAAGTCTGGGCATATAATTCAAATTGGACGCTGGGTATTGTTCACAGCTTGCCAAGAGGCCATGCTATGGAGGCAGGCAAGAGAAAGCATAGACCTACCCTCGGTATCGGTTAATGTATCGGCGGTTCAACTAATAGAAGAAGATTTTTTTGATCTGGTTAAACTGGCACTGCTCCAAAGCGGCTTGCCAGCAAATCGATTGCATTTGGAAATTACCGAAAGCGTCATGCTAGAAAAAACCGACATTGCTAACCAACAACTCAAAAAAATAGCTGATCTGGGTATCCATATTTCTATTGATGACTTTGGGACGGGCTATTCGTCATTAAATCAACTGCAAACGATGTCGTTCGATATAATCAAAATAGACCGAAGTTTCTTGCAAACCCTAAACAAAAAAGACTTAACTATTATTTCTGCAACAAAACTCATTGCCGACGAATTTTCGGCCTCTACGGTTGCAGAAGGGATAGAAACCGAAAAAGAATTGCTCACTTTGCAAGAGCTCGGTATTCGATATATACAAGGTTTCTATTTTTCGAAACCCTTGGCGTCGGCACAAGTTATTCCGTGGCTTGAAACATTTCCTAAAGTCGTCTCTCCTGAACACGCCTAGCTTTTACCGCAAGCTAGTATATAGAAACAGCTGGCAACTCTAATTTGCCGGTATACGATTATCACCCACGCTCATCGACACAATCTGGCTGATTTCTTGAAGAGATCTACCGCTTTGTTGCTGCCAACGGTTAAATTGCTCCTGAATTGCTGTCAAACTGCGTTTGGAACGTGACGAACCTTGAATCAAATCTCGAGCGACAAAATAACCTTCAATATCACGGCTGATTAAAAAAGTATCTTTACCCAAATAACGCAGCGCGTATGGGCCTGTATTGCCACCCAAACGTGCACCGTTTTTCTTCAGATATTCCCATAGTCCGATAATATCTTCGCAGCCCCAATCACTGACAAACTGAGCAAAACTGCCATGCGCTTGAGCTACACTTTTGATCATCAAAGCATTTTCTCGAATAGTACGCACCTTGTTGAGGTTACGAATAATATCCGGATTAGTGGCTTTTTTCTCGAGCATTTCGTCGGGCATGAGCAAGATTTTTTCAATATCAAACTCAAAAAATTCCCGTTCAAAGTGCGGCCATTTATTGCGTACAACGCGCCAAACAAATCCTGATTGAAAAACTTTTTTAGTAAATTCAGCTAAAAATCTGTCATCACCTATTTCAGACACTTCGCTTTCAGCTAATGGCTTAGATATCATGCTTTCTAGCTTTGCATCCGAGCCCTTGCGTTTAGCTGCTCTGCTATAGATGCTCGCAAAGTTTTCTGCCTCTGCCATATCTATGCTTCTTCCGTAATACCAGAGTGACGCAGTAAAGCATCGGTGCTGGGCTCACGCCCTCTAAAGGCTTTAAACAACTCCATCGGTTCTTTTGAACCGCCTTGTTCAAGAATGTCGTTTAAGAAGTCTTGACCCGTTTGATGGTTAAAAATACCTTCTTCTTCAAAGCGTGCGAACGCGTCTGATGACAGCACTTCTGCCCATTTATAGCTGTAATAGCCTGCCGCATAGCCACCAGCAAAGATATGCCCAAAACTGTTTTGAAACTTATTAAAGCTGGGTGGAATAATAACCGACACTTGCTCACGTACTTCATCTAGTAGCGTTTGAACTGATTTTTCGTCGCTGGGTTGCATATGTAGTTTAAAATCAAACAAACTAAACTCTAGCTGCCTTACCATTTGCATGGCTGATTGGAAGTTACGCGCTTCTAGCATTTTATCGAGCAAATCTTGAGGCAAAGGGTCGCTGGTTTCATAGTGTCCAGAGATAAACGCAAGAGCTTCAGGTTGCCAGCACCAGTTCTCTAAAAACTGGCTCGGTAGCTCAACTGCATCCCAAGCAACGCCGTTAATACCCGATACACCTGCCACGTCAACTTGCGTTAGCATATGATGAATACCGTGACCAAATTCGTGGAATAACGTAATGACTTCGTCGTGCGTGAACAAAGCAGGCTTGCCGCCAACCGGGCCAGAAAAGTTGCATGTTAAAAACGCAACCGGCGCTTGCAAGTTATTATCAAGCTTCATGCGGCGCACTTTACATTCGTCCATCCATGCTCCACCACGTTTTTTAGCTCTGGCGTATAAATCGAGGTAAAAAGAACCACGCAAACGTCCAATGCTATCGACAATTTCAAAGTAGCGAACATCACTATGCCAGGTATCCACATTTTTAACTTCGGTGATTTCAAGGCCATACAAACGGCTTACCACTTCAAACAAGCCGCTTAGCACGCGCTGTTCAGGAAAATACGGACGCAGCTCTTCGTCTGAGACTGAATATTTTTGCTGTTTAAGTTTTTCAGCGTAATATGAATAGTCCCATGCAGCCAAAGAATCCACCCCATACTCGCTTTGCGCGTAAGCTTCTATTTCTTCTTTCTCAGCTTGTGCTTGTGGTTTAGAACGCGCCGCTAAGTCTTCTAAAAAGCCAATAACTTGTTCGCTGTTTTCAGCCATTTTTGTTGCCAAAGAATAATCGGCATAATTTTCAAAACCGAGTAATTTAGCAAGCTTTAAGCGAAGCGCTAGGGTTTCCTTAATAACGTCGGTGTTATCAAATTGACCTTCGTTCGAATCTTGGTCAGATGCACGAGTCGCGAATGCTCTATACATCTCTTCGCGCAAGTTGCGATTATCTGCGTACATCATAACGGGCAGATAACTTGGAATATCGAGGGTAAATAAATAGCCCTCGAGCTTTTTATCAACGGCTGCTTGAGCGGCCGCATCCATCGCGCTTTGCGGCAAACCTGCTAACTCGTCTTTATTTGTTATATGTTTGGTAAACGCCAAGGTTGCGTCCATAACATGATTTGAAAATTGCGAGCCTAAGTCTGATAAACGCGCAACAATTTTCGCATACTCTTCTTTTTTAGCCGGCGCTAAAGCAACACCCGACAATTCAAAGTCGCGAACAGCATTGGTTACCACTTTTTGTTGAGCAACGCTCAATTGAGTAAATTCATCAGAGTCTTTCAATTTTTTATAAAGCGCGCATAAACCTTCATGCTGGCCCACAAAGGTAGAATATTCAGATAAATGCGGCAAGCAAGCATCATGCGCCTCGCGTAGTTCGTCGCTGCTCACAACCGAATTCATATGACTTACCGGCGAAAACACTTGGCTGAGCGCATCATCGGCTTCTTCAAGTTTGCTGACCACATTGCTAAATGTAGCTTCTTTGCTCTTGACCACGTCTTCTATAACGCTCTTACAGTGTGCTATAGCCTCTTGTACTTGGCTTAAAACATTGCTTGGGTCAATTGCAGAAAACAC
>CAZXTD010000047.1:0-27264 GCA_964643575.1 uncultured Glaciecola sp.
TAATTGCACTAACTATATTGATATTTAAAACATCCCTTTCTTCAAACGTTTTATCTAGCTCCATTTTGCCGAGCTCTGACCGCATCGTCGTTTGTGCTAACTGCGTAACGGCAAAAACATAGTCTTCAACGCCATAGGTTGCTTTATAGGGGTCAAGCACTCTGAAATAAAGCACACCATCAACCATCAAGGAAATATTGTCTTTTGTAATAGCGCTTTGCTCAGGCACATCTACCGCTTGTTCTTTTAAAGAGCGGTCGGCAGACACACGGTCTATGAATGGCATAATGAAGTTAAGGCCGGCTTCTTTTGTTGATTGAAACTTGCCAAACCTCTCAATCACATAGGCGCGGTTTTGCGGGACAAACTTAATGCTACTTTTGAGCAAAAACAGCACAAAAATAACAATAACAATTTGTAAAATATAATCGGCTAACAATTCCATAAAACATTCCTTTTTGTATTAGGCGCTAATTGACAACTTTATAGTGCTTCTTGTTCAATAAGTCCATGCGCGAGAGTTTTAGTCTCTCACAATTTCTATCCTATTGCTGCGTGATACTTTAAGGCACAGCAAACTCAAATCAACAATGTTTGATTTTGTTTAGTGTATGTTTAAAACGAGTAACGCGCCACTAAAATTACCGTAGCGCAATACCAAAAATTATGAGGCAGATTTTAACGCTTAAGAGGACTTGGAAAGTGAAATAGTGTGCAAGATTTCAGGATACCTTGCACGCTATCCAAAAGGACCATACGCTTATTTACTGTTAGACCGATAGACGACTTTAAGACTATCAGGAATTGCAGTGCCTTGTGGCAAATACGCAATTGAACCTTCGTGATTAAGCAGGTGATTAACGATATCTTGTGTACTGGTCAATTGTTGTGGCGCTTGCCTGCGGCCTGAGAATCGCATTTGCGCCCAATAAGACTGTATACGGTCTTCCGTTAAGCCAATAATTGAAGTGTTAAACTCAATTCGAGCCTTGTGATTTATGGGTAAAATAACCGCGGTTAATTCATAGCCAATATAAGCCCCCATAAACAGTCGCTTAAGCTCTTGTTTGCTTAGCTTAACATTGTCTTTTGTGTTGACGACTATAACAATACCATCAGTTTTGGCCTGCACCAGCTGTAAATTACCAACAAACACTAAGCACAGCGAAATGAACATTAGAGATAAGGTTTTCAAAATACCCACTCCCATGCAATTTCATACAAATTAGCTGAGCTATCAAATTGGTTGCTATCATTTATACTAAAAAATGAGCGCTCACCCTCTTCGCCCCGCAAATGCATCACATCAAATTTAAGCGCCATATTAGGTGCAAAATCCCAGCGCACACCCAGAGTAAGGCTTTCAAGGCTATCAACCGGCAAATTATTAAACACACTGATGTACTCGCCTCGCAAAAAATCGATTTGCGGGTCAAGGCCCAAAGGAATTTCAACCACGGGGTCAGGGTAGGAGCTTTGATTAGAAGCAAAAGTCGCGTGATAGGTAAAAGGGTAGCTAATGTAACCGCCACTTACATAATAGCTAAGCACATTAGGAACAGGCAATAACTTGCTTTGAAAGCGAATAATTTCAGATTTAAAAAAGTAGTCGAAATCATCATAAAATAAACCAATCTGACTTATTTTAGCTTGTCCGGTGCCACTTAAAGACTGCGCACTTCTGGCATAACCCAAAGAATCAAGAATTTCAGCAAATTGAATAACAACGGGATAAGTAATTATGGAATCTACGTCATAAACCGATGCGCGAACAGTTAATTTATCTGAGCGCGCAAGTATTGCAAGACCAGTGAAGTTTTCGATTTCTGCGTCAATTTCGGTATCGTCCTCAAAATCTTCGCCAACCGCTACTTTATCTTTGAATGACCCATGATAGGCTTCAAACTCTAGTACAAAATAAGGCGTAGGAAATTGATAGTTAATCGATGCCCCTTCAAAACTATCAAACACATATGACGCATAAACCTGCTGCTGGGGACTTACCCAAGGATAGGCATACCCAACATCAAGAATATCGCTATACGCGAAAAAAGGCGTTCTGAGTTTTCCTGCCTTAATGAGCGTCGACTTTGTAGGCTTATAGCTTAAATATAACCATTCAACGCCCGAATCCCGACTATCTGAAGAATGCGCCAAAAGTTGTGTCGTAAGAGAAAAACGTTCATTTAAATGCGCATCAATCTGAACAGCGAGCAAAGACCGCTCACCAAAACCAATGCTATCTTCATAGCCTTCAAAGCTTGCATGTTCTTCATCTAAGTAACCGGCTACCAGGCGTGAAAAGCCAGAAAACTCTATCCTGCTGTCTTCGCCGTTATTGGCTGATTGAGCCAAATCATTTACACCCAACGCGCCAATTAGGGTAAGCACACTAATAAAACGTAACACTTATCTCTCTTTATGTTTGTCGATAATAAACGCCTATCGGCTCGACAAAGAAAAGCTAGAGTAAAAGCAAGGGGAGTTTTTAGTAAGCTTGTTTCCACAAGTTTTGAAATTTAGTGTAACAGAAGAAATCATAGGGTTCCCAATAGCTCGGAATCAACGCTAGGTTTCGGCGTTCGTCAAAATTTGATACTAAGTTTCGCAATATTTCTTCAAGTCGCTCTGGACTTATTTTTTCAAGCTGCTTTTTTACCTGAGGAAAATATAAGTTGCTGTGCCTGTCAACGGTGAGCATTTGGCCATTTGGTATAAACTTCAAGTTTTTCGTAGCCGCCCTACAAATTGGTTCAAATGGATCGGCCGGATTTAATCCTACCACTACCGCGTATTCGTATTGATCAGAGTATTCGTTATCGGTTCGAGGAATGTAAGTAACACCATACCCCTGTGGGAAATGCCCAACTATCGAAAGAAGGGCTTTGGCTGCCGTTTTACTCACCGCATTGCGTTTAGCTGTTTTCATAATAAGCAGGCCCGCTTTGGGCGAATCCATAAAATTAGCATCTTGTTTCGTACTAAAAATAAATGATGCATAAATTTGAGGAATCTTAATTAGATTACCTATCCCTTGCTTGGGTTTGGGTGAGTGAACAAGCATCGTGCGCACAAATTTCATGCGTTCAATCTGATTCTTTTTGAAGCGCTCGCGCTCTTCTTTATTATTACCGACATAACTCTCTAAGCCGAGTCCGTAGGTTACGTAGTTGAGCGACTGATCGTAATTAATTTTTAGAAGTGCAAGACGTTGTTCTTGATCTAAAACCCTAAACTCGTCCAAGCCTCCATCTTTGCCCTTAAGTATTCGTTGAGCCTCAGGATGAAACAAGCCAACATCTTGAAAAATAGCAGCGCTTACTAGTGGAATAACGACTTGATTTTGAAAAGCTGAAAGCTCGTTGTCGCTGACACAATATCTGTCTGATGCTTTGTAATAGCTCATTATGTGTTTATTTTTAACGTGCTTATCTTCAAGCAATTTGTCCATAAGCCGTAGCGCCAAAACTGCTTTGTATATAGGCTTAAACTTTTGGCTTTGTTTTGCGAGTTTATTACCCTGTCCGGCGCAGACCAATTGTAAAGTGCCCAGCAGCTTTGCGCTGTTGACTTGTGTTTTTTCCCAATTAGTGGACTCGCAAAGCAGAACTAGTTTAGTGACCACTTCTGTGACCTGTTGTAAACGCTGAGAACGAGCTTTCTCTTGTTTAACTTGATGTTGTTTTAAGGCTCTTTTGGCAGCATCCAGTTTTTCTAGAGCGGGCTTTTGCAGCTTTTTCTTCGTCAATTCCAAAGAGGTAGATAGGGTTTTTACTTGATTATCCAATTCGTCTGAAATAGCGTTCATTTGTTCAACTTCAGCGAAATACTTTTCAGCCTGTTCAAATAGTGAACTTCTTGACTCAGCATTGCCTTGAACACTGTCCACAAGTGCAGAGACAGACTTCGTGTAAAAAGATTCCCCCATGGGTCCGTGCATGTATCTTACTTCCTAATTAGGCATCGTTGTACAATCGTAAATTTACGTTTTAGCTCAATATATTAATCTGTAAAATAACTACGTTGATTATAAATTTGTATACCTATGTGAAAAATGACATTATTTTACGATTGCGAAATGAAAAAGACTGATTAGTAATAAACAAATGAGCCTACATAGAATCGAGCAAATCAAACAAGCGTTTAGCATGAAACCTCATCCAGAGGGCGGCTTTTACAGCGAACAGTACAGAGCGAACACTCAAGTCAGTTCGCCGTTAAATGGCAAAAAGCGCCCCACTATGACGCATATTTATTTTCTACTGACTCAAAACGACATTAGTCGATGGCACCGTGTTGTGCATGACGAAATTTGGAATGTGTATGAAGGTGATCCATTGCGGATACTGACGTTAAAGGAAAATAATACCGACGGCTATGCCATTGACGATTGCATCATCGGAGACATTGGCAGAACAGTTGGCAGCGAGTATTACAAACTAATAGAAGGTGGAGATTACCAAGCTGCAGAAACAACTGGTTTATACACATTAGTAGGTTGCACCGTTGCACCTGGCTTTGAATTTGAAGATTTCTCTTATATAGAATGTCAGCCTTTAAAACACTTCGTCGCATCAATAGGTAAAGACTATACCAAGTTTCTTTAAACGATAGATAACAAAGTAATTAAAACTGGGGCAACCAAGCGTAGCTAAACTTCATAAACACTGACTGGTTGTTCACTCTAAGCTTGGTTAAATCATCGTCATCAAAGGCGTTTTGTGAATAACCAACAAAAAACTTAGTTAGCGGGTTAAGTTTGTATGAATACAAAAACTGAAAACCTAAATCTCTGCTTTGTTCATCTACTTCAAAACTGTAATTTTCGGGGTTGCGTTCTACATCTGAATATGTGGCAATCAAGCGAATAAACTGGCGGGTGTTAAATTGATAGGTCGCGCGTAAGTCAAATAGGTTAGCAACAAATAAGTCAGCGTTGTCGGCATCGAGTTGACTGCGGGTGTGTTCAAACTCAAGGCGCGCATGGCGCCCAAGGTTAAGCTCAATTTCGTTTTCTAAAAATACTTGTTCACCCAGTCTATTATTGGCAAAGTCAATGCGGTCACCAATACGCGTAAATACAGAGTAGCTAACAATGGGATTGGGCTTAGTTTCGAAAAACAAAGACATAGACTCTTCAGTAAACAAGTCGGTATTGTTATCGATGGCTAGTATGGAGCTATCTTGGCGAAGGCCTACTCGGTCTCTGACTAAACCACCAATTTGAACAAAGCTTTGATAATCGCCGCTTATACTAAAGTACGCCTCGAGCTCACGTTCAATTAGCTCGCCGTCATCATTGTGGGTTATATCCCAGTCACCTCTGAGTCTAATTTGATTCCACCACGAATTAGTTTTGCGCCAAAAATAAGCGCCACCAATCACCGATTGGGTTCTGTCTACAGTGTTGATAAAGCCTAAGTCGGCTCTAAAGTCGGCCTCAGTAGAAGAGTGTCGTAGGTTAATATTGTAATCATCAGTCTCGCGGTCAAATCGAAGAATATATGACTTTCCCGAAAATTTATCGTCGTCGGCTGTTCGTAATGCCGCTTCAGAAAAATCCTCCGACTCTACGCAATCGTTGTCGCAAAATTCGTTTTGTAAGAAGGCGGGATAATCTGTTTGTGACCCGACTACCTGTGCTCTAAAGGTATCCCGCTCGGTTAGACGAACACGAGTGTCGACGCCAAATACCATGTTTTCGTACGAATCAGATGAACGCAGTGTAGATATTACGCCTACTGAGATATCGTCAGAATAATCGTAACGATATCGACTCGCTAAATTCACAGACTCTTCTTCTATTAAAGCAATACTCGAACCCAAATTTCCGGGGACCACAAAACGAGTGCTTTCATCGTTGGCAGCAAAAAAACCAATGCTATGTTGGTCGATTCTTCCAGTAATTTTTGCACCAATATCTGGTGCATTAATATTGCGTGTATAAATCAAGTTTTGGTTAGACGAAAAGTAATCTTCGTTTTCGACAAAAAACGGTCTTCTTTCATCAAAAAACAAAGCGAAAGTCCGGTTTACGTTAAGCTGGGCTACGTCTGCTTCTACTTGAGAAAAGTCAGGGTTGAGCGTGCCACTTAAGGTTACCTCAGGTGTAATCCCCCAATTAACATCGACACCTACTTCTTGGTTATTTTCATATTCCCAGTCAATGCTTTGTTTTGGGTCTCTTGAGCGCCCGCTACCCACCACTAATGTGGGTACAAACACTAAATTTTGCGCTTGCTTGGCACTTACAAAGCCGTTGGCTTTGCCCATTTGGCATAGGTTGCACGAATTATTGCGGTCAAACGGAACATGCGATAGGCGATAATTATCGCTGCGAGGATAAAATCGGACAAATTCTATTCCCCACTGCTTGAGGCTAGAAGATTCTTCAAAGTTCATCAGCCTAAGAGGGATTTTCATTTCTACCACAAAACCGGTGCTGGTGAGTTGCCCTGCTGACTCCCAAATACCGTTCCAACTCGCAGACTCGCTCCCAGTCATTTCATTTTCTATCGAGTCGGTTTGCACGCCTAATGGGTTAACAAAAAACTGATAGGCCAAGCGGCCATCGTTGTATGTGTCGAGTTTGATACCGACTAGGTCATCACCAAAATTGGGGTCGCGGTCACGCATGAACGATCTGATTTTTTCTGGGTTTGGGTCTTGCGCAATAAATAACACAAATAAGTCAGTACCGTTTTCAAATACTTTGACGGTGGTTTTTACGGGAGCAGGCAGCTCTTCAAACGGGCGGGTAATAAATGCAAGGTCGACCTCTGTGGCATTTTGCCATTCGGCTTCAGAATACTTACCATCAATTTCGATGAGGTTATTTAGGTTGGGTACGTCAACATCGCTAGCGAGGACGCAAAGCGAGGCCATCAGCAAAAAACAACAGAATAATATTTTTTGAAAAATCGTAGACTTTTTGAGCATTAATTATAAACGTCTTTTACCAATAAAAACCGCGCGAATCATATAACAATCAACATCAAATGTCGCTATTAACAATTATTTAGCAAGTGGCCACGATATTTCGGTGTGCTGCAACCTATACTGTTTAACAAATTCAACGTATTCGTCTTTACCGAGCGCATTCGCGAGCGTCTTTATTTGGTTTTTAGCTTTGGCCGCCTTGGTCAGCAGCAAATCGAGCCTTACTTCAGCGCGTTCACTAAAATCGTCTTGGGTAATGGCTGATGACTTTTCGCGCGCAACAAAAAAATCGATTGCCCAAGCCAATAATTTACTGTGAATAGTGAGTAGCTGTTTGGTAGAAACCTTATATTCAAACTCGACGTTTTCAATACTTTTAGCAAAATCGAACTCCGACAAAAACTTAATTTCATCTATGATCGCTTGGTTTGCTTTAGCGCATTGTCTTAGTAATTGTAGGTGCGCTGCTCCTAACTCGTCAGCTTCGCTTTTGTCCACCTCTATCTCTTCAAGCTCTTGCTTGAGAATATCAAATGCGATGAGTTTACGGACTAAACTAGACATAACTAGAGCTACCTACCCAGATAAAAATTACGTTTGTCTGCAGATGCAGAATGAATGTAAGCCACCATGATAGTATTTGTGGTGCATAACTGAAACCTTATTCTGCTAAATATCGATTTTTTAACGATTGTTGATATACTTAAAGCACAATTATTCAAATAAAAAGCCGTTCATTCTTATGCCTTCGCACTATAAAAACTTATCTACTAAAGCTATTTTAACATCATTGTTAGCTTGCCTATTTTTTAGCACGCAGAGTTTCGCCCAAAGCCGACATGTTTATGCAGATGCAATGCTAGACGTGAATTCAGGCAAACTTATTGAGTCACCGCTAATTGAAATTAGTGACGGCAAAATTGTTAAAATAATAGCCAATAGCAAGAAGAATTTGCCAAGTAACACTATCGATTTAAGTGGGCACACACTTTTACCCGGTCTAATGGACATGCACGTACATTTAACCGCTGATGCTGAAAAGCATGGCTATAAGCGCTTAGCTGACTCGTTACCACGAGTAACGTTAACCGGTGTAAAGCATGCTAAAGAAACGTTAATGGCCGGCTTTACCACAGTACGTAATGTTGGCGCACCGGGTTTTGCCGATGTTGCCATACGCGACGCAATAAATGATGGTGATATAGTTGGGCCGCGCATGTTTGTCGCGGGCCGTTCACTGGGCGTTACCGGTGGTCATTGCGACAACAATCTGCTGCCGCCAGAATACAAAGCGGTATCGGGTGGCGTTGCGGATGGTCCTTGGGAAGTGAGAGCTAAGGTCCGTGAAAATATTAAATATGGCGCAACAGTTATTAAATTCTGCGCAACCGGCGGAGTATTATCAAAGGGCACCAAAGTCGGCGTGCAACAATATACATTAGAAGAAATGCAAGCGCTTATTAAAGAAGCACATATGCGTGGGTTAACCGTAGCTGCTCATGCTCATGGCACAAACGGCATTGTGACTGCAATAAAGGCAGGCGTAGATTCTGTTGAGCATGCAAGCTTTTTGAATAGCGAAGCTATAGAACTAGCCGTCGAAAAAGGGACATATTTTTCGATGGATATCTACGTGACCGAATACATTTTAGGTATGGGTGAAAAGGCCGGTATTTTAGAAGAGAGCCTAGCAAAAGAAAGAACTGTAGGCCGGCTCCAACGTGAAAACTTTAAAAAGGCAGTGGATGCGGGCGTGAATATGGTGTTTGGAAGTGATGCCGGCGTTTACCCTCATGGCGACAACCCTAAGCAATTTGCGCGCATGGTACGTTTTGGCATGACGCCTTTACAAGCAATTCAAGCAGCAACAATTAAGCCAGCCACCTTACTCAAACAAGAATCAAGTTTAGGCAGTTTAGAAGAAGGCAAAATGGCTGACATTGTTGCTGTAAAAGGAAACCCCCTCAAAGATGTATCGCTCTTAGAAAACGTCGTATTTGTGATGAAAGAAGGGGCGGTTTATTTAGAGCCATAGAATCGAAGCGTGTTCTCTTGTAACACGGTAACACGGCAACACGGCAACACGGCCTGAGTTTAAATGAACTCAGGCAACTGCCTAACTTTTTGCACTTGCAATACAAATTCACCCGGTGTTTTGTCTGCTAACATGAAACCGATCTGCGAGACATTATCAAATTGTAACTCGGGAGCATTTCTTACATAACGACCCCGCCACAATGGCATAAAATCATTGAGCTGAAAGGTTAGTGTTTGATCTTCACCCTTTTTCGTATCAAATTCTGCTACATAAGCAACGCCGTCCATATTACGATTTGTTCGCAACCTAAATTGATATGAACGACCGTCGCCCTTTATTGTGATCTCAATTGCTTGCTTCGCTGACCACTCAATTGGCGCATAAATGCGACGAGTAGAGGCAAAACCACCGTTATTTTGCAGTGATAAATCACCCGCAAACACCAAATAATTGTCTTGCAAGCCAAGGCCTGCTCTAGAGCGCCCGCCCATTACCGTATCGTTAACAATCACCCAGTTTTCTAATTCGCTTTTTTGCGAGAATTCAATGGCATTGTCGGCCTTATCTGAAGCTGCGTTTACACCAAGCGACGTTGCTAGCATTGCACATCCTATAAGAGCTTTGATTAAATTGGACATGAGACACACTCATTGCTGTTTAATTAGTACTTTACTATATGCGTTGGTTGTCGCTTTCGATCATGCTTTTAGGGTCTTAATACCAAACTGATAAGCGCTATGCTGTAAAGAAAGCTTGTCTATCTCGACTGGCTCTTCGCCAAATACTCATAAAACATAAGCCTAATAAACTAATAATAGCGATACTACCGCCACCGCTGCTCGTTTGAGCGGCGGGCGGCCTAACGACTGGTGCAGGCTCAATCACCTGAATCGAAATACTGTCTGTTGATGTTACACCAAAATCGTCACTCGCTTGCAGCTGCAATACAATGGTGCCAGCGCTGTTTGGCGCAACAAAAGATGCTTGCAAGGTATTTGGACTACTTATTGTGACGCTTGGCCCACTTGTTTGTGACCAAGATAGGCTAAGCTCAGCGTCTTCATCGGTTGCGCTTGCATTACTTAAGCTAACGCTTTGCCTTGCGTTTACTTGAATATCGGCGCCAGCATCAACCACTGGCGCTTGGTTTGACTCATCATCTCTTATCAAAACATTGAGCGTTTGAATGGCGCCTAAAATGCTATTGTCGTCAGCATTTAAGACCAAATTAAAACTCTCGTTACTTTCATCTACGGTATCGTTAATGATGGATATGCTGATAGTTTGGCTCGTCGTATCGCCATCAGCCCACGTTAATTCACCGCTTGTAGAGCCAACATTGGGGCTGGACAAGCGGAAATCGCTTTCGTTATCTGCTTCAAGGCCTTCTACATTATAGTTAACACTTACTACGCCTGTGCTGCCTCCAATTCTATTGACTAAAACGTCTACAGTACCTTGTGTTTCAAGTGCGCTGGCTTGTGTGTTTGCAAAAGTAATTTGTCCTGAATTGTTTTGAGAACCTTGTATACTCACAAAAGCGTGAGACTTAGCATTTATAATATCGCCGTTGTTTGCATTATTGAGCGTTACAACAAAAAGCTCGGTCGGCTCATCGATATTATCATTGCTAATATCAATGCTAATAAACTGGCTGCTGGTGTCGTTTGCCGACCAAGTAAGCGTGCCTTGTTGTGCCACAATATCTTGGGTACTTGCAGACGGATACAACAATTCATAATCAACGCTTTGACTGCCGGTGCCTTGCTTGGAGACTTCTAATTGCAGGGTCGAATTTTCTTGTACTTGTATACGTGTTTGGGCAAAGCCCACCGCATTACTGGTTGCATTCAGAGAGTCGTCGCGCAAAATATAGAGGCCCCCTTGAATGTCACTGGCAAGAATATTACCACTCGGTAAATAAGGGTAAATGCCCCAAACACCATTAAAGGAAGGGTTATCTGAAGTCCCAAAAGTATCAAAAAAACCAATTTGCTGAGGAGACGTAGCATCACTTATGTCTAATACAGTAACGCCCCGCTCGTAGTTAGACATATAGTATTTATTGCCTTTCACAAACCCGTTGTGGTCAACCGCGCGCGTTGGTCCAACCCATGAGGCAACTAAAAGGGGCTGCCTCAAATCGCTAATATCAAAAATGTTTAAGGTAGTATTAATGCCGCGATTACGCTCATCCAGTTCATCATGCACAAAAATATATTGCTTGTTTTCAGACCACCAACCCGAATGCACGTATTGCAAGTTAGGGTATGTCACACTGCTCAGCTCGCTCGCGCCATCATTACTATTGTGTTGCCACAACCTCACTTCTTCCTCGTTAAAATCGAGAATAAGATTGCAGGTAGTTGCGTTATTAACCTCACAGTCGCGTTGTACACGTTCATCTGTAATTAACAATGAGGATGCATCGTGAGTGTAGTCGGCTCTTACAGCGCTGGTGTTGCTGTAAGATGGTTGAGGAGCATTTGGCTCTGTCAAACTAAAACTGCGCCAAGCGCCACCAAAGTTGCGGCTTCCGGTAATATGCAACAGAGGTGATTGGCCCTGCAACGCAGTATTCGTTGTATAGTCGACGCCGCTTATATACACATTGTGAGATGACGGGTCGTCATTTGTTCGGGTGACTAAATTAATAGAATTAGGCAGACCGCTTAGGTCAATAACAGACAAACCTTCGGTAACGCTGTCGCCGCCAGAATATGCATAAGCTTTAAAGCGCTGTAAGTCAGTATCAAAATATTGCAGCACTTTAATATCGCGCCATGTAGTTGCTTGTCCGTTTATAGCGCCTACAACTTGCGGTGATTCAGGGTTAGTGACATCTACCACTGCAACACCGCGCTGCAGGCCTATTATCGCATATTCACGCATATCGTTTAGGTCGACATGGCCCCAAATATCATTAGCGGCACCGCTTGAGGTGGGTAACTCGCTTAATGTTAACCGGCCTAACAGTGCAATATTGTTGCAGCTAAATCCAGCTGCACTGCCGTCTATGCAATTGCTAGCTGTTTGCACCGACTGCATACGCCGAACTGCTTTTAACTTTGAACTGACAATGACGCCATTATCATGTGACAATCCTTTGGTATCTTGAATAACTTGAAAGCCACGCTCATAAAGCGTTTGGGCATATTCGTTAGGTACACCAGAAATACTGGTAACAAATTTATTGGGGTTTTGGCTTTGGTAGTTATCTATACGTGAATAGCCGGCATAAACCGGTTGTAAATCAGAAATCAAATAAACGAGTGTTTCGGCATTGTCGATAGTGTAGGCGCCACCAGCCACTAAAATTTTATCACCTTTATTGGCTTGGCTCGCCGCATAAGCGATACTTAAGCATGGTCTAAAGCGATTGTTGCACAAGCCTGTGTCTTCGCCATTTGATGCAACAAATCGCGCTTTTTCGGCTTCGCTATGAGCATGTAAAAATGTGGACGTAGTGCTGATTGCTATGATTGTGGGTACAAAAAAACCAGCGCCCAAAAGAGCGTAAAGCCTTTTTGCACCATGACGTAAAATTGCCAACAGTTTGATTTGAATCTGATAGATTTTTCTGTTCAGTGCTTGCATAGTTTACCTGAAAATTGCTTATACTGAGCCCTACAACTTAAAAAGCATATCTCTACTTAAGAGTGTAGCAACAAATACAGATGGCGACTAACAAAGCAGACAAATGTGATTAAATCGTTAAGTAATCAATATATCGTTAAAACCTTAAAACAACGCTTTATCGTGCGTTGCTTTACATGGCCTAGCATCTTGTTAATTTTGGCTGCCTGCTCAAAAGCACCATCTACACCAAACATTCTCAAGCTCGATTTCTTTCCCTACTATGGCGACCAAGCGCTTAATTGCCAGCTTCAATTTGAAGTACAAGGCGAGCGATGGCAAGCACAAACCATCGGCCTATATATAAGTGATCTGGAGGTCGCCACACAACATCAATCAATCAAAACCCAACTACAAGAGAATGTTTGGCAAACCAAAGAATCTGGCTTGTTATGGTTTAATAGCCAAGTGTTAACAGAAAACACAACGGCTACAACACCAAGCTCGAATAACCGATATTGCAAAGGTAATGATGAAAATATAGGTGAGCAAGATACTCGCGCCAACACCAGTCTACTCGTCGAATTGCCCAGCGAGCTTGATTTGAATGATGACATACCGCAGCTAAAAGTGAGTTTTACTATAGGCTTGCCATTTGACACTAACCACGCTAATCCACTATTGCAGCCATCGCCCATTAATACCCCTGATATGTTTTGGTCTTGGCGAAATGGGCATAAATTTGTGCGAGTAGATATGCGCAATAACGACAACTCTTGGTCTTTGCATTTAGGCAGTGTGGGTTGCAGCAGTGCGTCTAGTTTAAGAGCGCCAGACAATGCATGCCAACAAGCTAATCGTTTTTCGTATACGATTGCAGGAAATAAACCTTTATTAAGGCTTAATAGGCAAGGCGCTACCCTTCATACTCAAGACATAAAACTTGATATAGGCGCTATTATTCAAGGCATTACATTGTCCCAAGAAACATCGTGTATGTTCGATTATTCTGAGCAAAGTCAATGTTCACAAATTACTCAAAATTTGAGCGCTAATACTGTTTTTGAGGTCATCAATGAGTAAGTTTTCGGCTAGGCAAATTATCAGTCTTATAGTAATCGGCCTAATTTTTTTAAGCTTAGCTATCTTATTAATTGCCCAAAAATCATCACAAAGACAAGAGTTTGAGTGGAACATCCCTGCAGGATTTCCTGCACCAAACGTACCTGTTGATAACCCGATGACCTATGCCAAAATTGAGCTTGGCAGAGCTTTATTTTTTGAACCCGCTTTGTCTGGCAACCGGGCGATGTCGTGCAGCACTTGTCATCAACCAGAGTTTGCATTTGCACAAAATATACCCCTATCAAGCGGTAGCACAGGCAAACTATTAAAACGTAATGCACTCGCTTTAGTAAATGTTGCCTACAATAATAATATGACTTGGGCACACCCTGAACTCAATAGTATTGAAGCACAAATGCTACTGCCTTTGTTTTCAGATACGCCCCCTGAAATGGGCACAAACACGCCGCTTGGCACCAGCAAAGAGGTCTTAAACCGTTTCAAAACTGACGACTATCTTGCCTTGTTTAAAAACGCGTATGGCGATACCGAAATAAACTATGACCGCATTGTAAAAGCGATTGCAAGTTTTGTGCGCTCGCTCACTTCATTTAATTCCGCTTTTGATGATTATGCTTATCGAGCAAAAGACGAGGCTCTTGACGATAAAGCACTAAGAGGAATGGAATTATTTTTTTCAGAGCGCTTAGAGTGCTTTCATTGTCATGGAGGGTTTAATTTTACACAGTCGAGTACGCATGAGTTTCAACCCCTAGACCTACGCCCATTTCATAATACGGGTTTGTACAATGTAGATGGCAAAGGGGCATACCCTCAAACAGATTTGGGCTTGATAGAAATTACCCGTGACCCAAAAGACATGGGCAGGTTCAGAGCGCCAACACTTCGTAATATAGCCTATAGCGCCCCATATATGCATGATGGTAGCCTAAACACTCTGGTTGATGTCATTAACTTTTATGCCGCTGGCGGGCGAGGAAAAGGTATAAATAATCCTTTTAAAAGCCAGTTTATTCGTGGTTTTGAACTTACCAAACAAGAGCATGAAGATTTACTGGCCTTTTTAAATAGCTTAAGTGATGAGAGCTATATTAATAACCCTGCGCACAATGCCCCTGTTAGCATGCCAAAAACTCATTAAATTTATTTAGACTCAAGACTACTGCCCCCACACAATCAGCCGATAACTTAACAAACAATGTCTGTTCACACTCGTGACCGAGACTTTTACAGTGTTCTCGCGCCAGTCGTTTAAACTTAAGAGTTAGTCCTAATGAATCAATTTTCTATTCGTCAAAAAGTATTATTCTTGGTTACTATTTTTGTTGTAAGTACTGCAATTTTAGTAGGCACAATTAGCCTACTAACAGCTAAAAATGCCATAAAAAATAGAGTTTTAAACAACGAATTACCCAGCAAAATTGACGCTATAGCACAAAGCATTGATAGCGACATAGCGTCTATGCAGACCATCGCGCAAACAATTGCAACGGACCCAATACTCACTAATTGGTTGCAACAGGGCGCAAATGCATCGCTCGAAAACAGCGTAGTTGCAAAATTAAAAGGCATTGCCGTTAACAATGACTTGTCGGGCGCTTCCATTGCCGACCGCGAAACAGCTAAATATTGGAATCAAGATGGCTTTTTGCGGACACTCTCACCAGGTGAGGCAGATGGTTGGTTTTTTGCTTATAAAGAAAGCGGTGACTCTTTTATGTCGAGCATTTACCGCGACCCAAGTAACGGTAAAACCGATCTTTATGTTAACTATCAACAAATCAATGGAAGAGGACTTGCGGGTACTTCGCGCTCGTTTAACGCAGTTGTTGAAATGCTTAACTCATACAAACTTGAAGACACTGGTATCGTGTACCTTGTGGACAGCGCAGGAACAATAAAACTGCATCCAAAATCTGAGTTTATTGGTAAAACGTTAATGAACCTCGCACCAGACAAAGGCATAGGCGAGACTCAAATTATTAATCTTCTTCAAAAAGACAATTTCGCTTATGCGCTACGCAATATAAACGACACTGAAACTCTTCTAGGTGCTAGTTACATTCCAAGCATGGACTGGTATGTTGTAGCGCAGGTCCCGTACGCAGAAATGTTCGACTACGTTAGCAGTTTAGTTTGGACAATAATTGGCGTAAGTGTTGTCATTATTGCGCTAGCATTTTTATCGGCGCTTGTTTTATCTAAGTCTATTACACGCCCAATTCAAAAATTAGAAGAAGTATTTACAAAGCTAGGCAAAGGCAACGCCGACTTAAGTTATCGATTAGGCACACACGGCCAAAAAGAATTTAAGAATATCGCACTCGGTTACAACGATTATGTAGCCAAACTCGAGACAATGTTTGCAGATATTGCAAACACCAGCGTGCAGCTTAAAGACATTGCCGATGAACTAAAAAGTGATGCTACAGCCACGCTATCAAGGGTAGAGAACAATGAAAAATCTACAAATACTATTACTCAATCACTAGCTGACATAAACGGTCAATCAAAAATTGCTTCAGATAACGCTCGTAATGCAGCAGAAATTGGAAACAAATTAAATGAAGACGGTATTTTTGTGGCGCAAACAATCAAGCAAACACAAAACGAAATATCGAATTTAGCAAACAAAGTGAATGATGTGTCTGGCGTTATTCAATCATTGACAGCAAATACCGATACGATTGGCAGTGTTTTGCAAGTTATTGAGGGTATATCGGAACAAACTAATCTACTCGCCTTAAACGCAGCAATTGAAGCAGCCCGAGCCGGAGAGCAAGGCCGAGGTTTTGCTGTAGTGGCAGACGAAGTGCGCAGTTTGGCTCAGCGTACGGCAGAATCAACAAAAGAAGTACAGGTAATTATGGAGCAGTTAAAAGTGAGTTCATCTGCCGCCACAAGCGAAATCGATTTAATTACAGAGCAATCACAAAATACCGCAAGCTCTATAATTGAAGCCGAAAAAATACTCACCGCTAATACGACACAATTTTCAGAAATATCGGCCGCCAATAACACTATATTTGAATCGGCTCAGCAACAATCTGACGAGATCGATCAAATAAGTCTGTCGATGGTATCGGTGCAAGAAAACGCACGAAACAACTTGTCGAACATTAAACAAATTGCAGATGAAACAGATACGCTTAATAAACTGTCTACCAAGCTATCAGACATGGTGAGCAAAAATACAAAACACTGAATATAAAATAGTCTGTTTTGAAGGTAAAAACGCAAGATAGCTTTTAAACTCTCTTGCGCCTTTATTTTTAATGAAACACTACAAATTTTAGCGATTAATTAAAAGAAGCCAAGCGGATTAACATCATAACTCACCAACAAATTTTTAGTTTGCTGGTAATGCTCTAAGGCCATTTTATGAGTTTCGCGGCCTACTCCTGATTTTTTATAACCACCAAAAGCTGCATGGGCAGGATACGCGTGATAGCAGTTAGTCCACACTCTACCAGCTTGAATACCGCGCCCCATGCGATAAGCTCGATTCATATCACGGCTCCATACACCTGCACCCAATCCAAATTCGGTATGGTTGGCTATGGCTAAAGCTTCTGCTTCTGTCTCAAAGGTAGTGACCCCTACTACAGGCCCAAATATTTCTTCTTGGAATACCCGCATGTTGTTGTCGCCCTTAAGTAAGGTTGGCTCAATATAAAAACCTTTTTCAAAGCCTTCTACTGTGTGCTTGTTGCCGCCCGACAGCACTTGCGCCCCTTCTTTTTGACCAATTTCCAAGTAGTCCAAAATCTTATTATATTGTTGAGCTGAAGCCTGTGCGCCTACTTGCACATCTTCATCTAGGGGGTTACCGCGATTAATCTGTTTAGTTCTCTCTATTACTAGCGCAATAAATTCATCATAGATAGATGCTTGAATCAAGGCTCGAGATGGGCAAGTACACACTTCGCCTTGGTTAAAGAATGCAAGCACGGTGCCTTCAACACATTTACTCAAAAACTCGTCTTCGTGGTTCATGATATCTTCAAAGAAAATGTTGGGCGACTTACCGCCTAGTTCAACCGTTGAAGGAATAATGTTTTCTGCTGCACATTGCAAAATCTTTGAGCCCACCGGCGTAGAGCCAGTAAAAGCAATCTTCGCAATGCGTTTGCTTGAAGCTAGGGCTTGACCGGCTTCGGCACCAAAACCATTCACGATATTCAGCACACCCGGCGGCAAAATATCTTTTACTAAATCTGCAAACAGCAAAATAGAGGCAGGCGTTTGCTCGGCAGGTTTTAGCACAACGCAGTTGCCAGCCGCTAAAGCAGGCCCAAGTTTCCAGGCAGCCATTAATAGCGGAAAATTCCACGGTATGATCTGACCAACAACCCCTAGCGGCTCATGAAAATGGTAGGCAACGGTATTAGCGTCTATTTCACCCAAGGTACCCTCTTGCGCTCTTATACAACCGGCAAAATAGCGAAAGTGGTCAATACACAAAGGGATATCTGCGTTAATTGTTTCGCGCACAGCTTTGCCGTTATCCCATGTTTCTGCCACTGCAAGCATCGTTAAGTTTTGCTCCATAACATCAGCAATTTTAAGCATCATGTTAGAGCGCTCGGCAACTGAAGTTTTGCCCCAAGCGTCGCGCGCTTTATGCGCAGCATCTAAGGCTAAGTCGATGTCTTCTTGAGTAGAGCGTGGTATTTCGCAAAATACTTCGTTAGTACAAGGAGATACGTTTTCAAAGTACTGTCCTTTAACTGGTGCTACCCATTCGCCGCCAATGAAGTTTTCGTAGCGGCTGTTAAATTGTACTAAGCTATCTTTTTGATTAGGAGCAGTGTAGATCATGAAGTTTCCTTAATTGACTGAAAAAGCACATAACGGATATTAGTCAAGCTTGAAAACAAATGCTCGCGCTTACTCCTAAAGTCTTAAATGTTAATACGAGGTAAATATAGATTAACTTAACCAAGCTTCGCGCTTGCCTTTTTTCGCTAACATGACAAGCGCCAATGCAATAATAAAGACGAGTGCTTGCATAATTAAAGCACCAATACCCGCGAGGGCTACGCCATCAACAACAACAAACATACCAAAGTCTTGAATCACCAGCGCCAGCAAAGAAACGATGAGTATTTGCACAGAAATTGCATTTTTCATTATTAAAAATAAACAACCTAAAGTACCAAATATCACGGCAACTATTGATGCTAGTATGGTCCACAAGGGCGTTGTGGCGTGCAAATCTTGCTGTGCTTGCGGCAACTGTGATATTTGATCAGGAGTGAGAAATAGATTCATCCCCACAGCAAAAGCACCTAACAAATTCCACAATAAAGCAATAATACAAACTGCGTAAAACCAGCGGGGCTGCTTAACATCGGTCGCTTCGTTTTGTTTGTTAATAGACTCGTTAGCGGGAGCTTCCATTGTAGTGTCCTTATTGTTTAAATTATCCAACACCTTACAATGTTAAATTTATGTAAACAACGATTTATTTTTACAATTTTGGGGCCCTTGTTATCACAATCTTCTTAAATTATCTTAATTCGTCTAATTTGTGCTTATTTCGAGCGCTAAATATTGTATGCACTGAGTGAATCATTCATATTAGACGTTTTAGAAAACTCGATGCGGCTACGGCATATTCATAAGGCAAATTTTGTTTTCCTCCATCGTATTTTCAACAGTCACCCAACACAATTTTCGGAGTAAACATGTTTAGACTTCGCCGCGCTAGTCTTATTGTCACTAGCCTTTGTATTTTGTTAAGTGCATGCAGCCAGCAAGCTACAAAACCATCTACTGAACAAAAAGCAGATACACCTAGTATTGAGTCGAATGCCTTTAGGTCAGTGCTCGACGGCAAACCGCGAATGCTTACTATTATTTTGGATGAGCAAGTAAAAGTGGCCATTGATACTCAAGCCGCGACAATATACAAAGTATGGCAAGGTGATATCGATTTAAAAGGTGCCGTATTTGACTCTCGTCATGGGCCTCAACCCGAGTCTTTAGGCCTAGTGTATTTTATTGGCGATAAAGCGCCTGCAAGCAATCCACTATTTAGCTATAAGGGTTACGAAATAGACACGTCGACTGGCAATACAAGCATCTTGTATGAAGCAGTTAGCGACAGCGGCGTATTGAGTATTTCAGAAACCTTAAGCTTTGAACAAAACGAAACGGGCCTTGTACTAAAGCAGTCTTTTGAAGCAACTGACGCACAACTTAGCGGTGAGCCTAATATGGGCTCTGGCATTAAGATTCATGCTCCGTGGTTAAATGACACAAGCACCGCCAGTGGTGATGCCACAATTGCTAACGACAATAAAGGTAGCGCAATTTTGCTCAATGGCGAAGCGGGTTCAATAGAGACTCGCTACCTACCTTTAGCAGTAAAAGAAGAACAAACACCCGACGCCAGCATTCACCCAGGTTTAGCGCTCATCCAAAACAGCGATTGCGCGGCTTGCCACAATGCAGAGGTGCAAACCGTTGGCCCCTCTTATACCGATATTGCCAAACGCTACAACGACACCACAGAAGCAAGAACCACATTGGCAAATAAAATTATCAAAGGCGGTGCAGGTAATTGGGGGCAAATTCCAATGACCGCGCATCCTGACTTAATGCTCGACGACGCCTTAAGCATGGTCGACCATATCTTCACCTTTAAAAGTGCTGCTGAGCAAGCACCTGTGTTAAACAGTTTAATGCTTAATCAGGCTGCGGTAGACATTAACTATGCAAGCGATGCTTTTGACAAAGAAAACGATAAGCCAGGCGCTTATGTTTATTTTGCACGTTTACCCCTCAATCAAGAGCCAACGCTAGAAACCATCAAGGCTACTGCGCCCGAAATGGGAGGCCATGCTCCTCAAATTCATATACCAAACGCTGACGGATTTACCCCTACTCGAGAGCTATTTTCTTTAATTATTCAAACCCAGCTAAACTTGCCTGAAGCAATCAGCACGAAACTAAGGTTAGTCAGTGATGACGGCTCTGCTCTATTCTTAAACGGCGAGCAAATCATCGATAATTGGGGCTACCATGGCGATGTGGCGGTTGATGCTGACATAGAACTTGAAGCTGGCCTGCATCCTATTGAGATTGTATATATGCAAGGTTTAGGCGGTGCGTCTTTGTCATTGCAATGGTTAAACCCAAAAAGCGGTGAGTTTGAAGTCATTCCGAGCGAAATGTTGTTAGCAACTGCTGCCGACATTAGCACCATAGAACTTGTTGACCCAACAGCCAAACGAGTTATACCGGGTGACCAGCGAGAAGTTGCTGGCGTGCACCCTTCTTTTGATTTATCACAAGCTAGGCCAGATGACTTTGAGCCCATGGTGGGCGGTATCGACTTTATGTCGGATGGGCGCATGGTGGTAAGCACTTGGGATACCGAAGGCTCGGTATACATTGTTGAAAACCATACAGACAGGCCCGAAAACATCATAGTAAAACGCGTTGCTCGAGGCTTAGCTGAGCCATTGGGTTTAAAAGTAGTAGATGACGATATTTACGTACTTCAAAAACAAGAACTCACGCGCTTGGTTGATACCAACGGCGATGACCTAATCGACCGATATGAGTTAGTCTCTAACAGCTGGACAGCAACGGCTAACTTCCACGAATTTGCATTTGGGCTCGAATATTTAGACGGTCACTTTTACGGTGCTCTTGCAACTGCAATTGAACCAGGTGGCGCTAGTACAAACCCGCAAGCACCTGACCGTGGTAAAGCATTTAAAATAAATAAGGACACTGGTGAAATCACATTTATCGCGCACGGATTACGCACACCAAATGGCATAGGCAAAGGCGTAGATGGCGGCCTCTTTATTGCCGACAACCAAGGTGATTGGCTACCATCAAGTAAAATAGTCGAGCTAACAGAAGGCGCTTTTTATGGCTCTCGCTCAGTCGACTTTGAAGGTACTGCTAATTTAAGCGAAACCAAGCCTGTTGTGTGGTTACCGCAAAACGAAATTGGCAATTCTCCGGGCCAACCTGCCCCGCTCAATATTGGGCCCTATCAAAACCAAATGATCCATGGAGAAGTCACTCACGGTGGCTTAAAGCGCGTATTTGCTGAACGAGTAAATGGCCGCTTACAGGGCGCAGTATTTCGTTTTAGCCAAGGCTTTGAAGCAGGTATAAACCGAGTAATGTGGGCACCCGATGGTTCTTTAATTGTTGGCGGCGTGGGTAATCCAGGCAACTGGGGACATTCAGGCAAAGCGTGGTATGGCTTGCAACGACTCACTTACAATGAGCAATCAAGTTTTGAAATGCTAAGTGTGAGCGCGCGCAGTGACGGTTTCGAAATTACATTTACTGAGCCGGTTAAAATTGGTCAAAACATCCGCCCTGAAAATTTTGAAATTATACAGTGGCAATACGAGCCTACAGCGGCCTATGGCGGCCCAAAGCTTGACGAAAAAGCACTCAAGGTGACCGCATTTTCGATGTCGGACGACAACACAAAAATGCAATTTAAACTGGCTGGTATGCAAGCAGACCGAGTGGTTTATTTTAGAATTAAGCACCCTTTTGTGAGCGCAAACGACAATGAACTTTGGACCAGTGAAGCTTGGTATACTTTAAATGCTATTCCTGTAAACAAACCAATAGAGATTAACCCTAATTACTCAGCTACGCACAATCAGCTTACCGCACAAGAGCAAGAACAAGGCTGGCAGTTACTGTTTGACGGTGAGTCCTTAGACGGTATCCGAAACTACAACAAAGATACCCTAGGAGCACGCTGGGTAATTGACGATGGCGCTATACATTTAAGCGGCAAAAAAGAAGGCGAAGACGGCTGGCAAACCAGCGAGGGCGGCGACATTGTTATTACACCAAAACCCGTCGAAAATTATGAGCTATACCTAGAATGGAAACTACAAGCCAAGGGCAACAGCGGTATTATTTATAATGTTAAAGAACGCGACGAGCTCGACTACCCGTTTTTAAGCGGCCCCGAGATGCAAATACTCGACAACCTTGGCCATGCCGATGGTAAAATTGTGACGCACCGAGCTGGTGACAACTACGATTTAATCGAAAGCCGCTTGGTAACAGTCAACCCTCCGGGCGAGTGGAACAGAGTTAGGCTTATTGTGAATAACAATAAAGTTGAGCATTGGCAAAATGGCTACAAGGTAATTGAAACCGAAATGTTTACCGACGAGTGGGACGCACTAATTGCCAACAGTAAATTTAAAGACTGGCCCGACTTTGCTAAATCGCCCGGCGGGCACATAGTGCTTCAAGACCATGGTGATAAAGTGTGGTTTAGGAATATTAAAATAAAAGCGCTAGACTGACCCACTGTTGGAGCTGCATTTTGGGTGTTAGTGCGCAAAGCATCCATTTATTGGTTTTGTTTAATGAACTGGCGAACCGCTTGCACAAATTGTGCAGATGCGGGCTCCTGACCTATTAGCAAGTGATTATCACTGTCGAGACACACAAATTCCGCATTTTCAATAGATGCGGCTATTTCTCGACCTGAGTTCACTGGTATTCTTCTGTCTCCTGACGAGTGAATGACCAATGTAGGCACTGTCACCTTCGCCAACTGATCCCGAACATCAATATCGCCAAATGCTGATTGAAAACGAACTGCGTTTTCAGGCGACGTTGTTTGGCGCTGAAATTCATTAAACCAATTTAAATCTTCTGTATTACCACCGGGCATAAATGTAGATGAGAAAATCTGTCGGTAGGCCGGATTATCTTGTCCCCATCCGGTCTCTGTTAGCGTCATAACCGCTTCTCTTTCTTTTATCACTTCGGGGCTCGCATCCACTCGCCAGCCGCTGGCATATGCGCCAAACAAAATTAAACAAGATACCCTTTGTGGGTGCTTCACTGCGTACTCAATTGATACTGCCGCACCCTGCGAAATACCTAACAGGGGAAATTTGTCTAATTTGAGCGCATCTACAATGGTCTCTAAGTCTGCAACAAAAGAATTTAATGATATCTCATCAACATTCCAATCAGACAAGCCATTACCACGTTCGTCATACCGAATAAAGCGATGGTCTTGCGCTAACTCCCGAAATAATGGGCTCCATATAGGTGCATCCCAATCTAACTCCAAATGACTTAACCAATTGGCCGCTTTAACTAGAGGAGGCCCTTCTCCAACGGTTGCGTAGGCAAGCCGAACATTGTCGGGAGTACTGCAGAACTGAATTTTTTGGCGCTTTAGCAACTGCTGAGATAAATCTAAGGAAGACTCTTTAAGCTCATCATTTGTATCTGCAACTGGTGTTGAAGACCAAGCTATTCTGGCTTTTGCAAACCTCTCCTTAAGTATTTTTGACAAACTGCGTGCTTCCTCATCATAACCAAACTGGTTCAAGGCACCTAAAAGGCTTTGACCAGCGGCGACACTATAAGGGTTAGCTTCAAGCCAAACTTTACACCAATGCAGTTTGTCTATAGGTGGTAAGTCTGCGCAGCTCGTGAGGCGTTTAAGGACTTTTAAATACAACTTATTAGATTGTTCACGTTCATAGGTGAGCCAGTTTTGAAACTGATGATGATTAGGCAAATCTGCGCCGTCGAGCAATGGTTGGGATAGCTTAGATGCCATATCTATTAAGCCATTCATGTCAAGAACGTGTTTTTCTAGTTCCTCTTCTATCAGTCTTATATCAATTTTAATATGAGTAGTGAGTAGCTCTACGCGCTCTCTATCTGCAGTTAAAAAAGGGTTAACTTCGTTGTCTATCACCGAACGTAATTTGCTTAAAGACCAGCGTAAAGCACCTCGAGGGTCGTCGGTTTCATCCCAAAGTAACTCGCAAAGCCTGTCTCGTCTGTGTGGTCGCTGTGTTAATAGCAAATACACCAACAAGGCCCGTGTTTTTTTTGACGGCGGTAAAGGTATTTCTTGGTTATCGCAGGTAACCTTTAATTCACCTAATGTATGAATTGATAGCATCTATAGTCATTTCTAAAACGAAACTTTCTTCATTTTCTACGATTTTTATCCAAAATACCACGCTCATTCACACGTTTATGCCAACGAAATGCACATAATCTGAGATTGTCACTAAAGTGTTTTGATTGTCTTGCAGTATGAGTAAATGAAATATCCACGATTAAGGGCACATATTTAACGTCGTCCAATGACGAAAGGATTCAAGAAATGAAAATATCAGATGAAGCTTTGTCAACAATGATCACCGATTGTGCTACCAGCAAAGCTAATGCACTTGAAATACTCTATAAACAGACTGCACCAAGGCTAAACGGTTACGCTTATGATATTTTACGTAGTGAAGCGCTGAGCAACGAAGTGATTCAAGATAGTTTTATACAAATATGGCGGTCAGCTTCAAAATATAATAATGATAGAGGTAAGCCATACACTTGGCTATGTATGATTGTTCGCAGTCGTGCTATCGATAAACTAAGAACAGAAAAAAAACATGCCAGAAATGATGGCTACAACCTGCACTTAGATGATCTCGAACAAATCCCTAGTCATCAAGAACCGGAAAAAGAAGTAGAAAAAGAGAAAGCTTCAACACAGCTGCACGCTGGACTATCAACATTACCCATCAATTCACAACTAAGCCTTCGGCTTACCTACTTACATGGCTGCTCTGGAAAAGAGGTAGCCCAAAAGTTAGATACAAATATAAATACAGTTAAGTCGTGGATACGGCGCGGCTTGAATCATTTAAAAAATGATAGAGCGTTAGCAAAAGCTAGCGAGCTGTAATTTAATTTATTTAGAAATATATTAAAGCAATTTTGCCTAACTAACCGTATTGTATTGTCGAACTATGTTTATATAATTTAACTATAAATTAAACTTTCTTCTGACTTCTCTGAGAAGTTCGGCAAGTTTATAGTAACTCTAGACAAAATATGTAAGGACGCTTAAGTTCTTTTACTCCATTAGGCGTCTGCTTACTAACCAATACAAGGCATTTTTGATGGCAAATGAACGCGCAGTTTTAGCAGGTGGTTGTTTTTGGGGCATGCAAGATCTCATTCGCAAGCGCGAAGGAATAATATCTACCCGAGTAGGCTATACCGGTGGTGAAGTGCCCAATGCGACTTACCGCAACCATGGTAACCATGCAGAAGGCATCGAAATAATATTCGATAATGAAATAACAACGTACCGAGACATATTGGCGTTTTTCTTTCAGATTCACGACCCTAGCACACCAAACAGACAAGGCAATGACATGGGAGCGTCGTACCGTTCTGCTATTTACTATGTGTCTGATGAGCAGCATAAAGTGGCTTTACAAACCATTAAAGATGTAGATGCTTCAGGTTTATGGCCGGGTAAGGTTGTTACAGAGGTTGAGCCAGCAGGTGATTTTTGGGAAGCGGAGCCTGAGCATCAAGACTATTTGGAAACGCGGCCAAATGGCTATACTTGTCACTTTGCAAGGCCGGATTGGGTTTTGCCTTCGGCTGAATAACGTGAGTAGTACCTTTTCATTTCGTAACACCTTTAACTGATTTGGGCGTCTCTGCTAGGTACGTTTTCGAGCCAATTTTTCTTAAGGGTTTGTTTTTCTTCGTATTATGATAGCTCTTGCTTGGTACCTTTTTGAGTTCAACTTGGTACCAAAACCAATGTTAGCTCAATAAAGTCTAGTTAGCTAGAATATTAGCTATATTGCGATAGGCTACCTTCACTTTAAATTACCTGTTTGGGTGAATATGCCGGTAGGTGGGACTAAGCGTAATCATTCTTTCGGTTTGTTGTTCTATTTTTGCCTTGAATCAATAACTAATCAAGAAATTTGAAAGTCTTAAGTCATTGTTTTTTCTTAAAATATAGTTTTTTACTGATACTAACAAGGCTTCAGAATCTAGAGCCAGTCAAGAAACTAACTAAGTGGAGGACGGAGCCTAAAAAAACTCTTATCACCTAATGGTTTAGTATCACCTTTTTAATCTCACACCAAAGATCAGTAGAAATCACTCCGGCAATTAAATATGATTCATTTCATCGAGACTGTATATTTAAACAGTAAATTTATTTTACTCTGGGTCAAACGAGTGATAAACTTTTTAAAAAATAAAAGGCGTTAATCTATGGACAAAAAAACTCAAACAAAAATACTTTTAAATAGTCTTTTAGAAATATACGACCAAAAACAAATAGCTGAAAAGCTCAACCCTATTACTGACAACGATTGGTGTCGGGAGACAATAAACCGCGTACTAAAGGATAAGAGTGATAAAACATTCAACGATAAAGAAATCTTTTTTTTAGAAGGCTTATTTCCAGAAAGACCAGCTCATTATAATAACCCTAATTTCCGTTTTATTGACTTATTCGCCGGCATAGGTGGCATCAGAAAAGGATTTGAAGACGTGGGTGGTAAATGCGTATTCACCAGCGAGTGGAATAAGTTTGCTGTAAGAACCTATAAAGCCAACCATTATTCAGACCCTCAAGAACATGTTTTCAATGAAGATATTCGAGAAGTAACACTGTCAGATAAAGACAATATTTCTGAAGAAATGGCTGATCAACACATTCGCCAAACTATCCCAGAATATGATGTTTTGCTCGCTGGCTTTCCATGTCAGCCGTTCTCTATCGCTGGTGTTTCAAAGAAAAACTCTTTAGGCAGAAGTCATGGTTT
>CAZXTD010000048.1:0-23306 GCA_964643575.1 uncultured Glaciecola sp.
CCCCCAACCGTCGGTTTTGGAGACCGCTGCTCTACCAATTAGAGCTACACCCCTATCCTACCGTGTATCGACATTACTTGGAGCAAAAACAAGATAATAAGTTCACGCAACCATTCATTCGGACACACATCTTACAGTTACACCACCTTTGTGAAGTTGTCGGTCTTAAAGGGAAACGTCATCATCATAAGGAGGGACGCGTATTATACTTATGCAAGACAATCTTACAAGCTAAATATAGTGATTATGAGCGGCTTTTTAAGTATGTTTAACTCAATTACAATAGAATTTGGCTTTACGACTCGTTTTTAAAATAAGGATTTGCAAATGAACAACAAATTGAAAACTGATTACACAACATTTGTGGTATCAATTAATAATCATATTGCGCATATACAACTATCTAGACCCGAAGCCCTCAACAGTATGATAGTAGACTTTTGGCAAGAATTACCTGCTTGTGTGAGACAAATAGACGATTTGGCGATTGCTCGCGTGATTGTGATAAGTTCTAGCGGAAAGCACTTTTCTGCTGGTATGGACTTATCAGTATTCGCCAATATGGGAGAAAGCTTTAAAGGCGAACTAGGCCGACGCGCAGAACATATGAGACGGCATGTAGCGATGTTACAGGATAGTTTTACTGCGTTAGAAACTATTAGAATTCCGGTGCTGGCAGCTATTCAAGGCGGTGCTATTGGTGGTGCTGTCGATATGATAAGTGCCTGCGACAGCCGATATTGCACGCAAGATGCATTTTTCTGTATCAAAGAAACGCAACTCGGAATGACTGCCGACGTGGGCACATTGCAACGTTTACCCCACTTACTATCACAAGGTATTGTCAGAGAGCTTGCCTATACAGGCCGAAATATGAGTAGCAATGAAGCTTTAAAGCATGGTTTTGTGAACGAGGTTTTTGATACTCAAGAAGATATGCTTGCGGCGGTCATGAATATAGCGAAACAAATCGCAGGCAACTCTCCGTTAGCAGTTGCTGGTTGCAAAGAAATGCTCAATTACGCTCGCGACCACAGTGTCGATGAAAGCCTAAATTACATGGCAACTTGGCAAAGTGGTATGTTCCAAATGCATGATGTACAAGAAGCGATGCAGGCAAACCAAGAAAAACGCATACCCAATTTTGAAAATTTACACCAAAAGGCTGAATAAATTCGCTATCAACTTAATCAATTAAGTTTTTTTACGAAGAGTGAAAGTTTGTATCTAATTTGGCTGTCTAATATTTGTACACATTGTAGCCGAGGACGAACCTATGAATTTATCGCTGAAATTTTTGCTTCTTAGCGCATTCGCGCTTTTTAGCTTGGATGTATACGCTGTAGATACTTTGCCTGTTTATGACAAAAGCAAGACACTGCATTTCGATAAACTTTCGTCACTCGAGTTTCATCAAGACGTCCAAAATACCATTGAACGCGCATACAAGAAGATGGGCTATGACATTGTTTATCATGAGCATCCTTTAAAACGAAGTTACGCAGAAGCTTCGGCAGGTCGCCTTTCAGGGCTAATGGCAAGGGTTGCGCAAAGTGATTTAAAAGACTTAATAATGGTTCCTGTCGCGCTTGAGAGCTTTAAAATAGTACTTGTTGTTAATGACATGAAATGTGTGGATTGCTCGTTAAGTACGGTTCAAAATGTCGCCACGGTTAGTGGCTTTAAAGGTTTAAGAAACGTATTAGCAAATAAAAACTTATCCATAGAATTATTTGAAGTCCACGATCGTTTAACGCTTTTTAGAATGTTTTCAGCAGGACGAGTCGATGCGATTGCGGTTAGTGAAGTGCTTATGATGGGAGAGTTTTTAACGCAAAAAACCTGGCGCTCTGAAGTAATAGGAGAGGAAGTGCTGTATCACTACCTCCACAAAGACTACGCTTTTTTGGTTCCTCAGATAACAAAAGCGCTATCTGAGGAACTCGCAAGTAACAATCTTACTCTGGTTAACGATTAGCCTTGCATACTTTCGAGCGTTTTGCCTTTTGTTTCGTGTACAAAGTACAGTACAAAGAACACCGAAATAAGCGCGCATACTGCGTAAAATCCATATGCTCCGGCTAATCCTATGCCTGCCAACATAACAGGGAAGGTCATAGTAATTGCAAAGTTGCTTAACCACTGCGCCAACCCGGCTACCGCTAAACCTGAACCTCGAATTTGATTAGGGAACATTTCGCCTAACATAACCCACATCACAGGCCCCCAGGATAAATTAAAGAAAAACACATAAGCGTTTGCTGCGACTAAGGCAACAGGCCCGCTATCGCCCAAAATCAAGTCTCCACTGACTGGGTCTACACTTGCAGAGCCAAATACAAAGACTAAGGTGCTTAACGTCACCGCCATCCCAACAGACCCGAGCATTAAAAATGGTTTACGACCCCATTTATCGATAAGCGAAATAGTAATGACACAGGCCAAAATGCTGATGCCCGCACTAATAATATTGATAAGCAGCGCTTCAGACTCTGTAAAGCCAACAGCCTGCCAAAGTACTGCTCCATAGTAAAAGACTACGTTTATTCCAACGAGTTGCTGAAATGTTGCTAAGCCTATACCGACCCATACTATGGTTCTTATTTTGCGAGTGTGCTTGTCGACCAAGTCGCTTAGTTTGGGCTTTTCTTGGTTTTCAAGGCTGGCTTTTATTTCTGAAACCATTACAGGGCTTTGTTCTGCCCCAAACAACTTGGTTAAAACACCTGTCGCTTCTTCATCTTTTTTCGCAAACACTAAAAAACGCGGGCTTTCGGGTATAAAAAACAACAAAATGAAGAATAATGCCGCAGGGATAAGCTCCATCCAAAACATCCATCGCCATGCTTCAAAGCCCATCCAAAATTCTTGAGTAGAAGCACCAGCTGCCTCTGCCAATACAAAGTTACTAATAAATGCGGCAAATAAGCCCGTAATAATTGCGACTTGCTGAATAGTAGCTAACCTACCGCGCATACGAGCGGGTGCAATTTCACTGATATAGGCTGGCGTCATAACCGACGCGGCGCCAACGGCTAGACCACCGATAATTCTGTAGAAGATAAACTCTAAAGAAACCGATGCAACACCCGACCCCCATGCACTCACAATAAATAACACAGCAGCAACAATCAGAAGTTTTTTGCGCCCAAACTTATCCGCTAGAGTGCCGGCGAAAAATGCGCCAATAGCACAACCTAGCAACATACTTGCTACATTAAAGCCTGTTCCCATAGACTCTGAATTAAAGGCAATTTGCAGGCCATCGACGGTGCCGTTAATAACACCGCTATCAAAGCCAAACAAAAACCCACCAAGCGTTGCAACAATGCTGATGAGAATAATTAATGGAATGTTTTCTTGTGATTTCATAAGACCTAAAACTTCTTGTTTATTTTTCTTGTAGTTAAATTATGTGAATATTATGTAGCAAAAGTAAACCTTTATTTGTAAGCGCTATCATTTATTCACCTGTCGACTATTTTATTGAGTGCGATATCATGTGGTTTATACCAGTAAGGTAAATATGCCATAAAAGTGAACATCGCATTTAAAGATGTTTGAAACTTAAGAACAAGCTCATTTTTTACAACTATTTAACTTAGAGTGGGCGCTAACAGTAAGTAAAAATGTATAGAGGTACATTTATGAAAAATGATAATACGCTTGTTTTAAAAGACTTTGAAGCATACCCAGACGACGAAATGCTAGCTAAGTCATTTGCGTTTTTTGAGCATATTAAACGCCGTCACAGTGTTCGAAAGTTCAGTGATAAACCTGTTGATAAAAAGATAATAGAAAACGCGATTAAATCTGCCGGACGCGCGCCCAATGGTGCTAACCATCAGCCATGGCACTTTGTTGCTATAAGTTCGCAAGCAATTAAGCGCCAAGTTAGAGAGCAAGCAGAGCTGCATGAGCAACGCTTTTACAGCGGCAGTGCTGGAGATGAGTGGCTAGAAGCATTAAAGCCGCTTGGCACCGATGCTAATAAGCCATACTTGGAGACTGCACCATGGTTAATCGCGATTTTTAGTCAAAAAAAGGGAGGGCTAGACGAACAAGACAGTAAAACAAATTATTACGTTCATGAATCACTTGGCATCGCGACGGGTATTCTGATCACAGCTTTGCATAGCAGCGGTTTGGCAACCCTAACGCATACGCCCAAACCCATGAGTTTTTTAAGTAAAATATGCAATCGACCAGACACAGAACGCCCATATATGCTCTTAGTAGTAGGACACCCAAGCGATGACGCTTTGGTGCCTGCTCATGCTCTGAAAAAAAAGACGCTAGAGCAGATTTCAACTTTTATGGAATAAGCACCTTATAAGGGCTAACAAATCATCGGTCAATAAACTCAAGAATATAGTTAGCCTCTCGATGGCGCCTAGCAGGAGATGAATCACCAAAGTTCTTCAAAATATGCAGTGCCTTATCCCAATCTTGAGTGGTCACAGCAAGCCAAAACTGCGGAAACTTTTTGTCAACTTCATTATATTGGCAAGCAATAGAGGCAAGGACGGTTTGCCACGGACTTGATAGATCAGCAAAGTCCACCTCGCTAATGTCATTGTATTTATTGACTAATTTAGTGATCAGAAAGGCCCTATTGCCAAGGTCGATAGCCTTCACTTCGGCTTCTGACAATATTAAAGGTTTTTCCGATAAATATTCAACCGCATCCGCGCCAGTGCGGCGTAAATATGGATAGAGCTTGCCTCGCAGCGTCGCGTTAAGTCCAATTTTTCGTAAATCTTCTGACGTATGGCTGCCTAAATCAAAACCAATGCCAACTACGACGCCTGCTAGTTCTGATGAATGTAGGTGAGGGCTATTTGGGGTAAGGGTATCGGAGCTATCAATGGCTCTCATCTGAGATGGGTGGGCAGAAACTGAAGTGTACCCTACTTTTTCGCTTTGCGGTTCGAGTTCAGTAATGAATGAAAAATCGATGTTAGACTTTTTGATGACATCTTCGAATTGAATATCTGACACTTATTATCCTTAAATTGATACTCGGCGAAGCTCCATACTGTCGCCATTTAACGACAGTGTAAACCAAACAACTTACATTTTGAACAAAATATGCACAAAAATAGTGTAAATATCGTTCTACATCTAAATTAACAACATTAGTCTACACCAATAAAACCACCCGTTTGATGCGCCCAAAGCTTTGCGTAGATTCCGTCTTTGCTCAACAACTCTTGATGACTACCTGCTTCTACTATTTTGCCTTGGTCGAGCACAAGTAGTTTGTCCATTTGCGCAATAGTCGACAAACGATGCGCAATTGCCAACACTGTTTTGTCTTGCATAATTTTAATGAGGCCATGTTGAATTGCAGCTTCCACTTCTGAATCGAGCGCTGATGTTGCTTCATCTAAGATCAATATAGGAGCATCTTTTAGCATTACCCTCGCAATAGCAATACGTTGCCTTTGGCCACCTGAAAGTTTGACACCTCGTTCACCCACATGAGCATCGTAGCCTGTGCGCCCTCTTGCATCGCTCAGGCTTTGAATGAAGTCGTGCGCTTCAGCTTGTTTGGCAGCCGCTATCATTTGCTCTTCTGTTGCATCTATTTTGCCATACATAATGTTTTCACGAACAGAGCGGTGCATGAGCGAGGTATCTTGAGTAACCATACTGATATGTGCCCGCAAACTTTCTTGCTTAACAGCATCAATGGCTTGATCATCAATACAAATTTTACCTGCTTGAACGTCATAAAATCGCAGTAATAAATTAACCAGTGTGGATTTTCCTGCACCGGAGCGGCCAACTAGCCCAATTTTTTCGCCCGGTTTAATGTCAATATTCATACCTTTAAACACTTCAATTAAATTCTCGTTCTTTCCTTGGTAAGAGAAATTGACATTATCAAAACGTATCGCACCACCCTTCACAATAAGTTGTTTTGCATCTTCTTTATCTTCAATACTCGCAGGCACAGCAAGCGTATCTATGCCGTCTTGCACAGTACCGATATTTTCAAACAAAGAAGACACTTCCCACATTATCCACTGCGACATGCCGTTTAAGCGCAAACTTAAACTAACGGCAATTGCAAGATCTCCGGGGCTTACTGTACCGTGTACCCAAAGGAAAATAGCCAAAGCAGAAACACTAAAAACAAGTATCGAGTTTAACCCCCAAACTAAACCTTGCAAAACAGTAACCAAGCGCATTTGCGGATAGACTGATTGTAAAAAACCGTCCATAGCTTCTTTTGCATAAACTTCCTCGCGCTCATGGTGAGAGAACAATTTTACGGTCATAATGTTAGTGTAACTGTCGACTATTCTCCCCGTCATCATTGAGCGTGCGTCTGCCTGCTTTTGCGATATATTTTTCAGCTTTGGTAGCATGACTCGCAAGATTACTATGTAAAGTAGTAGCCAAACTAATAATGGCATGGCTAGGCGCCAATCGGTCGCAAACACCAGCGCAACCACCGAGACAAAGTAAACACAAATATAAACGGCTAAGTTCATTAGTTTGGTTACTGTTTCTCGCACCGACAAAGCAGTTTGCATGACTTTGGTGGCCACTCTGCCCGCAAACTCGTCTTGATAAAACGACAAACTTTGTTTCAAGAGATAGCGATGCGCCTGCCAACGTATGCGCATGGGGTAGTTCCCCAAAATCGACTGATGCGTAATCATTGACTCGAGTATGACAAGAGTTGGGATAGCCACCAACACTAGCAAGCCCATCCAAATGAGTGTGGTTTTTTCTTCAGAGATAAACGTTGAAGGCTCGCGCGTAGCAAACCAGTCTACAAGTTGCCCCATAAAGCCAAATAAGCTGACTTCAAGAATGGCAATTAGCGCACTTAAGATTGAAACACTAATTAAAATATGCCACATGCCTTTTGAATAGTATTTACAAAAAGCAAAAAGTGTCTTGGGTGGCATTTCAGGTGGTTTTTCTGGAAAAGGGTCAGCAAGGCGCTCAAAAAAGGAAAACATAAAGTCCTAAAATTCAGTGTTTGTCTGGAATATACAATAGCACAAATGCGCTTATTCAGCTTGGCAAGCCAAGCTGATTTTTAGCAAAAGATTTAAATAAATTTAATCACAATCAAATACAACCAATACGCCACAATAGCCACTTGAATGAGGAAAAACACAAAGCGTGCACTGATTGCCGTGTTCGACACAGAGGCGATATGTATGGCCGATTGTATAACACGCGCAGCAACAACCACCATCGCCAAACCGTTTGTGATAGCCGCAGACCCAGTAGCAAGGGCTAGCAATAAAGTGCCACCAATAAAGCTAAATGACTCGAAGCAATTGGCATGAGCGCGCGTTATTCTGGCTCCTAAGTCGCCCACATCATTGCCATTAGTATCAAATTTCAAACTCGTTCTTTGGTTTTTTTTATTATAAGTTGTGCGATAAACTGCGATACACACTAACAAAATCATTGTCCAAGCAATGTAGGCACTTAGTGCCAAAATGGTCTCGTTCATTGTCTTCCCTTTATCAAATATTGAAAATACTCATTATTTTTAGCGCATAGTAATTTCTGCGATTTAGTCGATGCCTACAAACGAAAATTATATGCCTAAGTGAGTAATTATTAAGTACAATTGATAGTAGCATTTTTATGCAAAACGGCTAAGCAAAACGACAAATTCAACATCTAAAGAAAATAATTCGGAGCATAACGTCAATGTCGACAGTAAAGGCGGTAAGCGCCCAACGTGCAATGCAACTAAAACAAGAAGGCGCTCTATTTATAGATGTAAGAGAGCCTGCAGAATTTAATAATCAACACATCTTTGATGCTAAACTGCTTCCAGTAGGTAAAATAGATGCCGAGTCGCTTGAACAATTTGACGCGCAAACAATCGTCATCTACTGCCAAAAAGGTATAAGAGGCGAAAAAGCCTGCAAAAGAATCCAACAACACAAGCCTTCGCTCAATGTATTCAATTTAACTGGCGGTATCGTCGCTTGGCAGCAAGAAGGCTTGGATACGACGAAAAATAGCGCCACCACTCTTAATTTAGACCAACAGGTAAAGGGTATTATAAGCACAGCAATGCTTCTGTTTTGTCTGTTAGCGGTTTTTGTCAACTCACATTTTGTATGGGGAGCGGTCGCGATTGGTATAGGTTTAATATTTGCAGGTCTAGGAGGCTTTGCGCGAGTGATCGCATTAGCCCCCTGGAACCGTTAAGCCTTGAGCTTGCGTGCTCGTAAACTCTTACCTTTAACTCGATTTTCTCTAAAATGCGTTAAGGCGCGTTTAACACTGCGCTGCTTGATGGCGATATAGGCTTTATCATGGCTAATAAGCATCTTTCCAATATCGCCTTTTTCGATATTCGCTTGTTTAATAAGCGCACCTAATAAGTCACCCTTGCTGACTTTCTGCTTTTTTCCCGCATCAACCAACACGCACTCATGAGCAGGCATCACTATTCGGTTGGCATGAAAACGCAAAGCTTGAATATGCTTTATGGGTATTTGGCTGTGAGTATCTTCAGCAATTTTAGCCAGCGCTTTTTGTTGAGTTTCTTTTATTAAAGTAATTGCCGTGCCAAGTTGCTCTGCTCTGCCGGTGCGCCCTACTCGATGAGTATGAGTTTCTGCAGAGTCGGCAAGCTGCGCATTTATTACTAAATCGACTTGCTCTAAATCGAGCCCACGGGCAGCCACATCGGTAGCAACCAATACATTGCAAGTGCTTAAAGCAAACTGTGTCAGCACTTGCTGACGCTGTGCTTGAGTGAGATCACCATGAATAGTTTGCACACTAAAGCCTTTTTCATATAGCTCGTCGGTTAGCGTTTGAGTTTCGTGCTTGGTTTGGCAAAACACCATACAACTACTTGGCTGATAATGCGTTAATAACGCGGCCACCGCGTACACAGTGCGGTCGTCTTGTTGCACGTATGCGAGCTGAGTAATTTGCGTGTGTTGGCTGTTGTCTTCAAGTTCGATAATCTTTGCTTTATGCAAATATTGCTGAGTTAAGCTGTCAATTGCATTACCAAACGTAGCCGAAAACAACATGCTGTGTCGCTTTTTTGGTAAGGCATCAAGAATCCACGACATTTGGTCGGCAAACCCCATATCTAAAATACGGTCAGCTTCGTCGAGCACCAAGGTTTGCAAAGTACTCACATCGAGTTTGTTTTTTCGGATTAAGTCCATCACCCTGCCGGGCGTGCCCACCACAATACTTGGCATATGCACTAGAGAGGCGATTTGCGGACCAATTGATATCCCCCCAACAAGCGTAAGCACTTTTGTATTAGCATGATGTTTGGCAATTAACCGAAGTTGCTCCGCTACTTGTTGCGCAAGCTCTCTGGTAGGGCAAAGTACAAGAGAGTGAACGCCCTTATGCCCATTTTCTTGTGCGCTAATTAAAGCGTTGAGTATGCCTAAGCCGAACGCCAGTGTTTTACCCGTGCCGGTTTTGGCCATAACAGCAACATCGGTTTTGGCGAGCACATGAGGCAAACAAGCCTGCTGCGTGCTAGTGAGCTGCGTGTACTTTAAATCGGATAGGGCCGACTGCAAAGCCGGTGCAAGGTCGACGTCGGTAAACGCAGAGTTTGCTTCAGACGAATTTATATTGAGAGTATTACTCATTTACACCAACTTCCAAGACAAAGACTGACCTGCATAAAACGGCACAATTTCATCCTCATTCGCAAGGCTGATTTTTTCAGGTACATTCCACTCGGTTTGCGCCAAAGTAATGGACCCGTCGTTACGAGCCAAGCCATAAAAATCAGGGCCATAATGGCTTGCAAAGCCTTCTAGCTTGTCAATCGCGTCCAGTTCATCAAAAATTTGCGCATATAACTCAATTGCACTCCAAGCACTGTAGCAACCTGCGCAGCCGCACGCAGACTCTTTCTTGTGTTTTTCGTGAGGAGCAGAGTCGGTGCCTAAAAAGAATTTACTCGAACCCGATGCGACAACGTCTTGCAGGGCTTTTTGATGGGTATTGCGTTTTAGCACAGGTAAACAATAATTATGCGGGCGAACACCGCCCACCAGCAAGTCATTTCTATTTAATAACAAATGCTGGGGAGTAATAGTGGCGGCAACGTTTGCTGAGGCGCCAAGCACAAAATCAGCGGCATCTTTAGTGGTGATATGTTCAAACACCACTTTTAAATCAGGAAAGTCACTTACAATGTCGTTCAAATAGGCGTCAATAAACGCCTTCTCACGGTCAAAAATATCGATGTGATTTTCGGTTACTTCGCCATGTATCAACAAGAGCATGCCAACTTCTTGCATCTTCTCAAAAACTGGATACAAGCTTTTGATACCTTTAACCGCTGCGTCTGAATTAGTTGTGGCACCTGCTGGATAAAGCTTACTGGCAACAATACCTGCAACTTTCGCTTTTTCAATTTCTTGCGGGCTTGTATCGTTAGTTAAATAAAGCGTGAGTAAGGGCTCAAATGAATCACCTTCAGGCACTGCATCTAAAATGCGCTGTTTGTAACTCATTGCAAGCTCTGTGGTGGTCACTGGCGGCACCAAGTTAGGCATAACAATAGCGCGTTTAAAACAGCGAGAAGTTGCTGGTACTGTCTCTTTTAAGATATCACCATCTCTGAAGTGCAAGTGCCAGTCGTCGGGTGTTTGAATAGTGATTGTGCGCATTAGATTACCTGTAAGCTTATAAAAAGGCAGTGAATAGCCCTTAAAGAAAATATGACGGCGATTGTGAAAATGCATACAAAAGTGTGTATCGTTAAAACTCGATACGCTTGCAGCCCACAACCGGCAAGTATTATGCCCGAATAAGGCAAAAAATGCACAAGTTTAGACGCTTAAATATAGGATTAACTTGGCGCATTCACAGAATGGTTTATACTCGTGTAAATAATATTTTGGAGATAGTTAAGCACTATTTTTTAACTTACCTTGCAATAAATTAGTCTATTCTCGGTCTTATTAACTATAGGCGGCTAGACGGAAAATACGCCGAAAACCCGATTTTTAAAAGCATTTACCAATATATAGGAGCAGTAAGCTTGTCAGGACCTGTCATTCATTCAATTAGTATCAATAACCTAATTAGTAAGCCTACTCGAACAACAAAAGCCGTGGTAAGTGTTGCCGATAAACTGCTGGGCATTGCGCGTATGAATGAGCTTTATCATTTGCATAAAATGCAAGGCTTGAGCAAAGAAGCATTTGCCGATAAATTGATTGATATACTAAAACTGAACATAACGGGCATTGCTCAGCTTCAAAGTAAAATCCCTAAAACTGGCCCTGTTGTTATTGCAAGCAACCACCCTTTTGGTGGTATCGAAGGTGTGATTCTTGCTCGAGTGATAAGCGAAGTCAGGCCCGATTTAAAAGTATTGGCTAATAAAGGCCTCGCCATTTTTAAAGAATTAAGCGACTACTTTATTTTCACCAACCCCTTATCCGAAAAAGATCCTCAAAATGGACCATCTCTTCGCCGCTGCATCAAACATGTCAATAACCAAGGCGCGTTGCTGATTTTTCCTGCTGGCAGAGTGTCATATTATCAAGCTGACAAAAAAGCCATTGCCGAGCATGAATGGAATAAAATTATTGGTCGCTTGGTTAGCATCGACAATGCTCAATATGTTCCCGTTTTTGTGAACGGCACTAACAGTAAATTATTTTATCGAATGGGCCGCGTTTATTATCGGCTTCGTATGCTCATGCTTGCGCGTGAGTTGTTAAATAAAACAGGGGCAACTATCGATCTGAATGCCGGTAACCCTATCAAACAAAAACATATAATAGGCGATAACTATCAAGAAAAAGCAGATGTATGCCGCTCGCTGTCGTACAGCCAAGATGCTAATTGGCAATACAGTTGGCCTGCAGACACCGTTACCCACATGCAAGACTTATTGCCGCCAGTTGATTTATCCCTTTTAAAACGAGAAATAACAGCCTTACCTCTTGAGCAAAAGTTGCTTTCTCTTAAAGGTTTTAGTGTGTACTTTGGCTATCAGGCGCAAATGCCTAATGTGGTAACTGAAATAGCACGTCTACGCGAGTTAGTTTTTCGTCAGCATAATGAAGGCAGCGGCGAGCCCATAGACACCGACCGCTTTGACGCCACTTACACTCAACTCTTTATTGTTAACGATAAAACTCATCAAATCATGGGCGCATATCGCATGGGCCTCACCGACAAATTAATCGAAGCTGAAGGTTTAAATGGTTTGTACTTGCACAAAATGTTCAACTTCGAACCCGAATTTATTAATCGAACAAGACCCTGTATGGAAATGGGCCGCTCATTTTTAATTCCAGAGTTTCAAGGGTCTTACTATGGGCTACTGCTTTTATGGCGTGGCATATGTGCGTTTGCTAAAAAATTCCCGCAGTACCGCACGCTTTACGGCACGGTATCAATCAGCAAGCTTTATAAGCCCCGCAGCGTAAAATTAATCGAAACGATGATGGCAAAGCCTGAATACCGAGAGCATGTTAGTCCACGTAATAACTTTGAATTTAGCTTGCACCCTGAAATTGCTGACTTGCACAGCCGTATTGACCAACAAGCGAATTTGAGTGCATTTTTAAGCTCGCTAGAGGATGACGGAAAAGACATCCCTGTATTGGCTAAACAATATCAAAAAATGGGTGCTAAGTTTCATGCACTGGGTATTGACAAAAGTTTTAATCATACGCCCGGCCTGCTATTAAGCGTGCATTTGCCAAGCGCACCTGAGCGTTTACTCAAGCTGTACTTTGCCGGTGAATATCAAGATTATGTGGACTTTAAAGAGGACTAGTTTTTCTTTGTATAGGCCGCAATTATTACAATACGCTGACCGTTAACACGCCCTTCAATGTGCAGAGGGTTTTCTGAAAGACCAATATTGCGCACGGGTGTGCCGCGCTTAGCCGTAAAGTTGGCGCCTTTTACATCCAAGTCTTTGATGATAGTCACTGCATCGCCCGCTTGTAACAAAACACCATTTGCATCTAAGGTAGGCTCACGTTCTGCGACTAAACCCGCTTTCGCCCATTGCAAATGCTCTTCATCTAAATACAGCATATCTAAAGCATCTTGTGCCCAAGATTCTGTCAAACAATGATTTAATAATCGATAACTGAGCACTTGCACGGCAGGCACCTGCGACCACATGCTGTTGCTTAAACACCTCATGTGTTGCATATCAGTTGGTTTACCAGTCTCGATGTTTTCAGCGCATTTTGCGCATACCACCACTTGAGAATTAGCGGTGGTATCGGGCGATTCTGGCAACAAATAGGCGCTAAGCGAGTTGGTCGATTGGCACAATTCGCATTGCTCTTGACTACGTTCTAATAATACTGCTTGCATATATATGGTTAGGCGCTGCGGTTAATATGAGTGATTGTAGCAGGTGCATACCCAAAAAATTCAGGGATGTTTTTGTTGAGCATACCGCACATGATCCTAATTAAAGCATAATGATGAATAGCATGACTGCTAGCAAAGACTAATTCACGCTGAAACGTCGACTGGCAGGTTGCAGATTGGGTTTGAGAAATATCAATTTCGGTAGTAACCGATAATGTCATGTCGAGCTGTTCTTCACTCACCGTGCTCAGCCATGCCGAAATGTTTTCGAGTACTTCGGTAGCTGCTTTAGGATATTGTTCTATTTGGCTTTCGCGGCTGCGCACGTTGTAATTAACGTGGCCTTCACTTACGCCATTTTTTAGAGCTGTAAAATGGTCAACAATGTGACGCATGTGCGCACCGATGCTGCTTGGAAAGTGCGGCGGGAGCTTTTTCTGATACTCTTGTACGCTCATTCCATCTAATAAATCAATAGCTTGGTTCACTATTGCGGTATAACTGTTTGGCATGCAAATCCTTTATTATTTCGTGCGAGCATACTGAAATAAGACCCGCAAGTGGGAAATAATATTTCAGAAACCTTACACTTTTATGAATCTAATATAGGAGTTTACCTAGCAAATGTCACATTTTTCTTTCAAAAAGCTCAAAAGCTTATGGTTTTTCCAACTGCTCCACAAAAATCAGGTCGTTAACCACAAAGCCAGCTGATTTTGCCTTATTAACTAACTTGTCTATCGTTTTTTGAGGTAGTTGCGGTGTTCGCGACAAAATCCATAAAAAGTCTGTATCAGGGCCGGTAACTAGTGCGTATTGGTAGTTGGGGTCAAGCTCTGCAATTACATAGCTTGCATAAAAAGGCCCAAAAAACGACACTTTTAGGTGACCACGGCTTTCATCACCCACAAAATAAGCTTTTCCGATGGCTTCGGTCCATTCATTCTCATCATGGTTATAGCCTTTATTTACCACTTTGATTCCGCCATCTTGGCGTACGCTATAATTAGCCGACACGTGACTTAAGCCTCTTTCAAAACTATGGTCCAATCGAGCAATTTCATACCACGTCCCTAAGTATTGCTGCTTATCAAAGTTGTTTACCGGTTGAATGCCCTCAGGAACCGACGTGCAAGCAGTAATAAAAAACGAAGATAGCACCAAGACCGCAAAACGAGACACAAATCGATACAGCATTAAAATTCCCCTTTGATTGTTATTTCGCATACGTATTCAACGCGGTAAAACTGATATACTTTGCTAACATATCGTTAACCTACACAATGAATTTTTATATGACCTTACCAATAAATCAATATTTCCCGGATGCTAGCCGCTTAATTTTAGGCACGATGAATATCGGCGGCTGGGACCAAGAACCGATTAATAAAGACCACATCAACGGTGCATTCGATTTAGTCACAACGGCTGTTGAAAACGGAATTAATATTATTGATTTGGCAGACATTTATACTTTTGGTAAATCAGAAAAGACCATCGGCGAACTATTCAAACGCGAACGCTCTTTACGCCATCATCTTATTTTACAATCAAAAGTAGGCATCAAGCTGACCCCAACGGTTGATATTAAACACTACGATTTATCGGGTGACTGGATAACAGAGTCGGTTAATAACAGCATTAAACGACTGCACGACAATAATTTAGATATCTTGTTTTTGCACCGTCCCGATCCGCTCATGCGACTAGAAGACACGGCCAACGCACTAACTAAATTACATGAGCAAGGAAAGTTTGAATATCTTGCTGTATCTAACATGCACGCAGGTCAAATAGCTTACTTACAAAGTGCATTAAACATTCCAATTATAGCCAATCAACTAGAAATGAGCTTAGCCAGCAGCGATTTTGTAGAAGACGGCATGACAACAAATATGTCTATAAATGCCAATAATGGATTCCCACGAGGTACGCTAGAATATTGCCAACAAGCAGGCGTGCAGTTGCAAGCCTGGGGATGCATGGCACAAGGTCTTTATTCTAAAGATAAAACTGACGGCACCGAACAAGTTAAAGCGACCCGAAAACTTGTCGCCCAATATGCCGCAGAATACGAGGTCGATGAAAACGCAATCGTATTGGCCTGGTTAATGCGACACCCCAGCATGATTCAGCCGGTTTTAGGGACAAGCAACAACAAACGATTAGAGCAACTTTGTGCTGCAACTAAAATAAATCTTACACGCGAACAATGGTATGGCTTGCTGGAGGCCAAGCGCGGCCAAGAAGTACCATAAGCAACAAACTCTTAACTTAGGATAATTTATGAAAACATCTTTACCTTTTTACACTAGTTTTGTTGCAGCAGCTTTGCTGTTGAGCCTAGGCGCATGTTCGCCCGCTCCGCAGCCTGAGGATGTAAAACCTGAAGCACAAACAAGTGGCCAACACGATAGCGCTGAACAGCCTTCTAATGAACTTGGAACGGCTTATTTGACTCGCGATATTCAAGATGAAATTTTCTATTTCGTTATGCCCGACCGCTTTCACAACGCTAACCCCGAAAATGACATGGGTGACCCCAACCGACCTATTTCTTACGGCGGTTTAGATACCTCGTCTAAATGGGCATTTCATGGCGGCGATATTACCGGGCTTGAAGCAAAACTTGATTACCTGGAAAATTTAGGCGTAACGTCAATTTGGATGACACCTATTTTACGCAACCGTGCTGTGCAGTCTGATGGTTTTGGGCACCATGGCTATTGGGTGGTTGATTTTACCGAAATAGATCCGCATTTTGGTAGCAACGACGACCTCAAAAGTTTGATCGCCGCGGCACATGCACGAGATATCAAAATCTTTTTTGACATCATCACCAACCATACCGCCGACGTTATCAAGTACGAAGAATGTCACGACGAACAAGGCAACTTTCTCAATCCAGATGAAAAAGGCTGCCCTTACATCAGCACACAAGAGATGGCTAATGGCAAGCAATACACTCCTTTTGTACTTGACGCTGAAAAAAACGTAAAAGTACCCGCTTGGCTAAACGATCCTAAATATTATAACAATCAAGGCGATTCGTTTTGGGAAGGTGAAAGTGCCATTAATGGCGACTTTGTTGGCCTAGATGATATCGACACCGATAACCCAGAGGTAATTGACGGTTTAACCGAAATATTCAAAGACTTGATCACCGAATTTAAACCGGACGGTTTCAGAATCGACACGGTTAAGCATGTGGATATCGTTTTTTGGCAATCTTTTGGCCCTGCGATTATGGAGCATGCACAATCGATTGGTATTCCAGAATTTTTCATCTTTGGCGAAGTGTTTGACGGCAACCCAGCGGGTTTAAGCAAGTTTACCACCGAAGGTATGTTGCCATCGGTGCTCGACTTTAGCTTTGCCTTCAATACTAGAGACGTTGTATTTACTAACAAGAGTGTTACTCAGCTCGTCAACTTGTTCGACAACGACGACTATTACCGTGACCATGACTCAACGCCCAATGACCTACTCAACTTTTTAGGCAACCACGATATGGGTCGAGTCGGCCATTTTATCGAACAAGGCCTGCCTGATATAAGCGAACAAGAACAACTCAAGCGCAGCCAACTAGCTCATGCTTTTATGTACTTATCTCGCGGTGTGCCTGTTGTTTACTATGGCGACGAGCAAGGCTTTACCGGTGACGGTGGCGATGTTGACGCGCGCGAAAACATGGACCCATCGATGGTTGATACATACAACGACAACAACTTAATTGGCACCGACAAAACGACTGCCGAGAATAACTTCGATACAAATCATCCTTTGTATCAGTCTATTGCCGAATTAGCAGAGCTAAGAAAAGCGCACGTAAACTTGCGCCAAGGTGAGCATATCAACCGTATGGTTGACGAAAACAAAAGGGTTTATGCATTTAGCCGAATAATGAGCGATACCATGCAAGACTACTTAGCAGTGTTCAACTTCTCTACGGAGCCACAAAGCGTAAGTATGGGCACAAATAATCTTAATTACGAAAACGTAGCAAAAACAACTGCCAAGGTTGAACAAAGCGGCGACCAACTTGCGATTACGCTTGAACCTTTGAGTTTCGTTCTATTGCGTTCAAGCGATAGCTTTATGCATAGCAGAATTACCGGTATTCAAATGACACCGAAATACGAAGAAAATGATCGCGTGTTTCTACCTATCGAAGTAGAATTTGATAACCCAGAACAATTTAATATGGCTCACTTAGACTTTTATGCTGTCGATGCTGCAGGAGAAGAACGCTTAATCGCGTTTGATACAACTGCTCCCTACCGAGCCGTTTTGATGCCTGACCAGCTTGAAGGTGTTGATAAAATAAAGGTCGTTGCTAACAACTATAGCAAACAAAGCGTTTCCAAGACTTTTTCGTTCTAGTAATAAATACGTTATATATGCTCAGGATTACCTGAGCATATATACTGATTCAAATACTTCCGCTTTACCATGACGCAACAAAAGCAAAGCCGAATAAGTTATGTAAAAGCACATTCCCATTATTAAAATAATCAATAAAATCAACAAACTAAAAAATCATAAGCCCCTCACAATATTTAACAATTAATTTACATGAAAACGACACTTTAGTCGTATTTACTTCATTAGCGACGTCACCATAGTCTGAATATGTTCAACAAATGGACGCAAAAAATTTGTACACACGTTCTAGCAACGGCTAGTTAAAAACAGCAAGGACCGCCTATTTTTTCATTGTGCTAACGCTAGTTATGCAAACTCGAAATTAGGAATTCAACTATGTTTAAAGTTTTTTCTAAGAAAACTAATACATCATCTGCAAGTCGTTTAGTAACATCAAGTCGCACAGCAGCATTGAGCGCATTAACACTTGCAGCTTTTACAATTGGTGCAAGCCAAGCTCATGCACAAGCAACCTCTTCAGGTTTAGATACTATATACTCTGGTAATTACTCAAGCTCAGCTTGGCAAAGCGACCAGTTTGATGGTACAAAATATCGCGACCTTAATAATAACCGAGTTATTATTAACGTTAGCCATAATTCAGGTGGTTTTGACGCAAGCTTTGGCGGCAACTTTTCTATTGACCAGGTAGATAGCGTATCCTCTGATTTTGCCGTTGATGGTTCTATATCAGTCAGTGGTTCAGGCAGTGGTGACTGGTGGTACGGGCCAAAAATTTCAGTTAACTGGATTCCAGGCAATCCTAACGGCCTAGCAGGCTGGTACGAAAATTATATTATCGACACCGCAAATCGTAACCCACAGCAAATGCATGATTGGCTGCTCAACGACTGGGACAGCAACAACCCTCAAAATGAATACCTGGGCGAAACCAACCATGATGGCGCCACATACAAACATTACAAATTTTACTTTTATGACTGGGTCCAGTTTTGGGCAGTACGTCAGTCTTACCGAAACAGCGGTACAACCTCAATTAAGCCAATATTAAACAAATGGCGTAACCATGGCTTACCTAATAAACGCGTTGATGGCATCAAATTTAACGTAGAAACGCACAATGCCAACTATCGCGACTTCACCATTCGACGTAACTGTCTTCCCACAAGCTTTACCGATAACAAGTGTAAAAATACAAACACCGACGCTATTGCTGGCAATAAACGCTTAAAAGGCGGCTGGAAAGGTCGTTACTTGCATGCAGGAGATAATTGGAATTGGGCTGATGTTGAAGTACTCGATTTAAATACAAGTTGGGGCTCCCAAAAATGGAAGCTAGAAAAGGTCAGCAATGGTGTATACCGCATTAAAAACAATTGGACAGGTCGATACCTTACCGCTGGCTCAACAAACCAGTGGGACAATATAAAATCGGCTGATTTAAATACTGGCTGGGGTTCACAAAAATGGAAGTTTGAGAAAGTAGGTAATCAATATCGCATCAAAAACCAATGGTCTAATTTATACCTACATGAAAATGGCGATAACGGAAGCAAGCTCGTGCAAGCGCCCTTGCAGACTACATGGAACTCGCAAAAATGGACTTTGCAATCATATTAGTTAGCATTGGCTAATACAAAAAAAGGCCCTTGCGGGCCTTTTTGTCAAAAGTGTTATCTTTAGAACGGAAAAACTAGAGCTGAAAAAACTCGCGGCGCAAATCTCTATCAGTATTAAACGAACCGCCTAATGCAGAGGTTTTAGTGTACGATTTAGTATCTCTAATACCTCGCGCTTTAACGCAATAGTGTGTTGCATTAATACTCACGGCAACATCTTTAGTACCAGTAAGTGCTTGCAAAGCGACCATCACTTGCTGAGTAAGGCGTTCTTGCACCTGGGGTCGCTGAGCAAAAAAACCAACTAAGCGGTTTATTTTGCTCAAACCAATCACCGTTTTATTGGGAATATAAGACACAGTAGCGGTACCGTCTATCGTCACAAAATGATGTTCGCAAGTACTGGTTAAACTAATATCAGTAACCTGAACCGGTTGCTCAATACTCATTTTGTTTTCTATCTGCGTGATCTTCGGGAAGTTTTGGTAGTCCAAACCTGAAAAAATCTCATTCACGTACATTTTAGCAATACGGTTTGGTGTATCTTGCAAACTGTCGTCGTTTAAATCAAGTCCTAAAGCTTGCATCACTTCTGTCATGCTTTTTTTGATTTTTAAACGTTTCTCTTCGGTACTTAAACCGTTATCTACCATGGGAGTCTCGAGCCCAGCGGCCAATAAAGCATCACGAACAAGCTCGGCTTGCTCCGACAAATCGGCGTTGTTTTTGGCTCCGTGCATTACAATTTTTTCGTTGGCTAACATTCGGTTTCCAATTATTTGTTTTAGCTTATATACGCATAAATACTAAGCCGGTTTACAATTGAGTAATAAAACAGCTGATGAGTCGATCCATGCGCGCTTGTTTTACGTAATTTTAAGCATCTACTAATTCGCAATCACAGCACTAAGTCTGCGATAAGTTGCGCATAACACTTTCTTTTCACTCCCCCTATACTGGGCAGCACGTATCGGAATTCTCTATTCATGACAGCACCTATCCTTATCACTGGCGGCGCACAGCGTTTGGGTCTAGCAATAGCACAAGACCTACTTAATCATAATCAGTCAGTAATTATAACATACCGCACAAAAAAGCCATCGATAGACAAATTAGTGTCTGTTGGCGCTATTGCAATTAAAGCCGATTTTGCCACAGACTCGGGTATTCATAGTTTTATTGGAGCATTGAAAAAACAAACCCAGTCCTTAACTGCAATTATTCATAACGCGTCCGACTGGGATAAAGAAAAGCCCAACAGTGACCTTAATGACTACTCACAAGTATTGTCTAAAATGATGCAAGTGCACGCTGCGGCGCCTTATCAGATTAATTTAGCCTGTAAAGATATGTTGATAGACGGCGGTGATATCATTCACATGACTGACTATGTGCAAGACACAGGAAGCAAAAAACATATTGCGTATGCGGCAAGTAAAGCGGCGCTGCATAACCTAACCTTGTCGTTTGCTAGCTTATGCGCCCCTAAAATAAAGGTAAATTCAATTGCGCCGTCTTTGCTCATGTTTAATGAAGGGGATGATGAAACTTACAAAACAAAAGCTTTATCAAAATCTTTATTAGAAATTTGCCCCGGTGCACAAGAGGCAGTTAAAGCCGTTAATTATATTATCGACAGTGATTATATCACTGGCCAAACCATCCATCTAAATGGCGGGAGACACTTGAAGTAATGCCAAGTAAATATGCAGTTTCTAAAACAACCTTAATGTTAGGTACTTTCATTAGTGCGTCGTTTGCACACAGCCAGGCAGCAAGCCTTAAAGACGACAACGCAAGTACTCAAGCCACGCAAACCGAAGTTATTAGCGTAACTGCGTCTAAATCAGCGGTTTCGATTCACGCAAGCCCTGATAGCGTATCTGCAATATTGGCAAGCGAGATTGAAAGAATATCGCCCCAGCACATTAATCAAGCACTCGCGCGCATTCCAGGGACTTGGATTAGTCGTGGGAATGGTCAAGAGCACTTAACGGCAATAAGGTCACCAGTGTTAACGGGCGCCGGCAGTTGCGGAGCCTTTTTTATGGGTTTAGATGGTATTTCTATTCGAGCTCCCGGGTTTTGTAACGCTAATCAGCTGTTTGATATTAACTATGAGCAAGCCGCTCGTGTTGATGTACTGCGCTCGCCAGCAAGCACCCTTTATGGCGGCAATGCCCTGCATGGCGTGATTAACATTATTAGTCAGGACGCCTTTAATATTGATAATAGCCTTGCTCTAAGCGCCGGCGCTAATGGTTTTATGAGGCTTAGTAACGCGGTGGGTTCTCATACTTCAACTGATAGTAACAACTCAAGCAATTCTGCATGGTTAAACTTACTTAATGTTACTAACGAAAACGGTTACCAAAGTGAAAGTGGTTACGACCAGCAAAAGATGACTCATATTTATCAGGTTAAGGGCAGCAAGTGGTCAAACAAATCGGTACTCGATGTCAGTAACCTTAACCAGGAAACCGCTGGGTTTATTAGAGGCTTTGAAAGCTATAAAGACGAGGCAATAAGGCGCACTAACCCAAACCCTGAAGCTTACAGAGACACAAAATCTTTGCGTGCTTACAGCCTTTTTAGCACGGTAAACGACTACGGTGAGTGGCAAATTACACCTTATTTAAGAGCCAACGAAATGGCGTTTTTACAACACTTTTTGCCATGGCAAGCGCTTGAAGAAAATAAACACCAAAGCCTTGGTGTGCAAAGTAAAGTCAACTATTCGCTCAATGGCATTAATTTAATAAGTGGAATAGACCTCGACTACACTCACGGCAGTTTACGAGAAACACAAGATGACGATTTTTCACCATCAATCCCTGCAGGCGTGCATTACGACTACAAGGTAAAAGCCACTCAAATAGCAGCTTATACTCAAGCAAGTTGGGAAGTCGACGATTGGAGTTTTAGAGTAGGGGCAAGGATTGAAAACAACCGTTACGATTACAACAATAAAGTAGAGGGCAACAGCGCATGCGCGCCTGAGGTTGAAGTATGTCGTTTTAGTCGCCCCGATGATCAAGATTTAAGTTTTAGTGCACTTTCGCCCAGTGCAAGCGCACAATATCAATTTAGTGCTAATAGCTTGTGGTATGTTAAGTACTCGCAGGGCTTTAGAGCACCACAGGCAACTGAACTATTTAGATTACAGAATAATCAGCTCGTTAGTGATATCGACAATGAAAATATGGATGCGGTAGAGTCTGGTTTGCGTTGGCGCAACGACTCTACTCGTTTGCATATAGCTGCTTATTATATGCAAAAAGAAGATGTTATTTTTCAAAACACTCAGCGTCAAAACGTCACCGGCGGTGAAACATCGCACAAGGGTGTAGAGCTAGAGTTTGGCCATGCCCTTACCGATTCATTGTCGGTAAATGGGCATTTAAGTTATGCAAAACACTTATACGAGAATAACGTAGCCTTGGTAAACGCTGAGATCAAAGGCAACGTTATTGATACCGCGCCGCAATGGATATCGCAGCTTAATTTGGTATACCGAGCATCTGAAAAGTTAAATGCGCAACTGAGTTGGCAATACTTAGATGAGTATTACCTTGACCCGCAAAATACAGCAGAATATGAAGGTCATAGCTTAATAGATTTACATATAAACTATGCGCTATCTGAACGCGCGCAATTACGTTTGCATATGTTAAACTTAAGCGATACTGATTACGCTGAACGCGCAGATTTCGCATTTGGCGCTTATCGTTATTTCGTTGGGCAACCACGTCGCTTTTTTGTGGATATTGTCTGGAATTATTAAAACGGTCATTGAATAAAAACGCTCAATTGGCTTTGACCGATACAACTTGAATCATTCATGATCGTGGAGTTTGTTCGTTAATGCAAAACCAATACACTTTGTTGCCAGAGTGGGCCGAGCAAGAAGCAGTGTTACTGGCTTGGCCGCACGAAAGCACAGACTGGGCCGCCAACCTTGAT
>CAZXTD010000048.1:23316-26973 GCA_964643575.1 uncultured Glaciecola sp.
CTTACTTCGCACTAATAAGCGCGATTAATAAATCAAAAGCGGTCGTTATTTTACTATGTAAAAGTGACGAAATTGACGCTCTACAGGTTCATCTTAGCGAGTGCCTTGCTAAAGATGCTCAAGTGCTTTTAGTTAACGCAGACTACAACGACACATGGGTACGTGACTATGGTTTTTTAACCGTTAGCGACAACAGCCTCAATTACCCCTTGAGTTTTGAGTTTAACGGTTGGGGTAAAAAGTTTGACGCGACACTAGATAACCAAGTAAATGAGAGCTTAGCTAAGCTGTGTCAGCAAAAACTCATTAAAGCGCCAAAAGTACTGGAGGGCGGTGCCATTGAAATTGACGAAAACCAGCATTTACTGACTACCGCCTCTTGCCTGTATAACCCTAATCGCAACGGCAATATGCAAGTTGATGAATATCAGCAATTATTTGAGCTTTACCTAGGGGCAAAAACGACGACGGTATTTAACCATGGCCACTTAGAAGGTGACGATACCGATGGCCATATTGATACGCTCGCGCGCTTCACGCCCTTGATGGGTATTGTTTTGCAAAGTGCAGACAATCGTCCTCACGACCCGCATTTTGCTGAGCTATTTAAACTACAATATGAAATAAGCCAGACGCTGCCAAAACACAAAATCTATAACCTCCCCTTACCTTTTATTGTCGATGAAGACGGTGAGCGTTTACCGGCTTCTTACGCCAACTTTTTGATTTTAAACAAACACATATTATTACCGACATATGCGGTTGCAGAAGACGATGAAGCCATTGCTGTGGTGCAAAAAGCTTTTCCTAATTATGTTGTCATCCCGATTAATTGCGTGAGTTTGGTACAACAAAACGGCAGCTTGCATTGCGTAAGTATGCAAGTGCCCACCAACACCTTAAAGCCCGAAATTATTGAAAAAGCAGAGCAAGGAGTCTCCGTTTTATGATGTCACATTCTGCGCAAACCAATGCCGCTTATTCAAGTAAACTAACCGTGGGCATTGTCCAGCAAAGTATTAGTACCAACAACAAAATGCAAAACTGGGACGCATCTGCAACGCAGATTAAAAAGCTCGCGGGCCAAGGTTGTAAATGCATCTTATTGCAGGAACTACACTCAACTCTCTATTTTTGCCAAACAGAAGACGTAAACCAGTTTGATTTAGCAGAACCTATCCCCGGTGATGCAACTGTCTATTTTGGCCAATTGGCAAAAGAACTTAACATCGTTTTGGTCACCTCATTGTTCGAAAAACGCGCTAGCGGCCTCTATCACAATACCGCCGTTGTTTTTGATTGCAGTGACGAGATTGCTGGTATGTATCGAAAAATGCATATTCCAGATGACCCAGGCTTTTACGAAAAATTCTACTTTACGCCTGGCGACTTAGGCTTTGAACCCATTCAAACGAGTATTGGTAAGTTGGGCGTTTTAGTGTGTTGGGACCAGTGGTATCCGGAAGCCGCGCGGCTAATGGCAATGGCAGGCGCTGACATTCTATTTTACCCTACCGCCATTGGGTGGGATAAAACTGACTCTATTGATGAGCAAAAACGCCAACAAGGCGCATGGGAGACCATACAACGTTCGCATGCTGTGGCAAATTCCTTGCCGGTTGTTGTGGCTAACAGAACAGGTTTTGAAGCCTCCCCGAATACTGATGATTCGGGTATAGAATTTTGGGGGCACAGCTTTATTGCCGGTCCGCAAGGCGAAATATTGGCAATGGCAAGCGACGACAAAGAACAAACCTTGATGGTGGAGCTTGATATGCAAAAAACTGAAAACATTAAGCGCATTTGGCCTTATTTTAGAGACCGAAGAATAGATGCTTATGGGGAGCTTAATAAGCGTTGGCGCAATTAATCATACAGACACAAAAACGGCATAATCACTATTGATGTTTTTTACGCTTTAGCAATGGCAAAAGTTACATATCATTGCTTCTTATCAAATACATTTGATTAGTACTAAACTTTTAATGAATTTAGAACTCCAAAGAATATGAGTTATGAAAAGCTTCTGAGCAATTAAAGGAAAGTACAATGAAAAAATTACCAACAATCATGATTGGCTTTGCTAGTCTTAGCTTGTTTTCATGTGCGAGTTACTTAGCTGATGTGCCCCGCCACGACACACTTCTGCAAGCCGAAACCGAACAAGACGGACGAGCCTGCATTAGGCAAAGTGATATTCGTGGTTACGGTATGCTCGATGATGATGTTGTGAGCATTGATGCTAGGGGCCGCAAAAAGTACTATTTAGCTACAACAGCATTTCAGTGCCATTCATTAAGAACAAGCTTTGCAGCTGGCTTTAAAGGTGATTTTTCAGAATTGTGCGGCGGTGGACGCGACAGAATTATTACACCGGAAGAGTCTTGTCCTATCAAGGGTATTTACGAATTTGGTTCTCGTGAGGAGGCCTTCGCTGCCTTTGAAAAAATTGAAGCGCAACGCGCTGAGATACGCAAAGAAGCAATTGAGGCTAATAAAGCAAGTGCCGATTAAGTCACGGATTGAATGTAAATTGTCCGTATTAGTCGTTGAGGAATAGCGCCGCATATGTCTGATAAAAAAAGACTTTATAGTCGCCGTTGGTGCCTCAGCGGGAGGCCTATAAGCTATTTAAGAGCTATTGACTGAATTACCTGACCAACTAGATGCCAAAGAGTCCGGTATGCCCAACAGTATTATATACAACGACCATCCTGAAGAAATTCTAAGCGCAAGAGAACTTGGCGCTTGGTTAACAAAAGTAATTGGAAACGTTTAAAACACGTTTTATTCACCCCGTCGTTACCGCTCAACCACACGACATTCCCGCTCAACCATAAGTCATTCCCGCGCAGGCGGGAACCCCTTAAAAATACATTAAAATCATAAAGTTAAAGAATAAACAAACAGATTCCTGCCTTCACATGCATGATGGACACCTTGGATGTATCAGCAGCCTAACTCTTGCAAAGCAATGTAGGGTGTAATGGCAAATTACTCAAGTTATACAAATATACTTACAAATTAAAAATACTTTTCTACACTACTTACAAACTGAGATGATAAACTTTTAAAAAATATAGGCCTCAAACCTATATCAATCAAATTTCAAATCAAAAATCCAAAAGAGAAGATATGAAAAGACTGTTTAAAATAGCTTCGATGACACTGGCTAGCGCAATTACTGCATTAGCGTTTAGCACTAACACTTTGGCACAAATCACCCCTGAGTGGGTGCGCTATACCGCAATTTCGCCAAACGGTGAAACCATTGCGTTTACTTATAAGGGCGACCTTTACCGCGTGCCCGCAAGCGGAGGCGAAGCAACGCGCCTCACCTTTCATAGTGCGCACGACTATTTACCAGTATGGAGTAAAGACGGCCAGCGTCTAAGTTTTGCCTCTAACCGTTTCGGCAACTTTGATATTTTTGTGATGGATGCACTTGGCGGGCAAGCAACTCGCTTAACCTATCATTCAACCGATGAAGAGCCCTACACCTTCAGTCATGACGATACACATGTTTTATTTAAAGCCCAACGCATGGATACTGCTCAGCATCGCCAGCACCCTACTGGCAGGCAAGCAGAGTTGTATCAAGTACCTGTTGCAGGCGGGCGGGTAGACCAAGTATTTACCATTCCAGCAGAGTATGTC
>CAZXTD010000049.1:0-26881 GCA_964643575.1 uncultured Glaciecola sp.
TTCGCAGCTTAAGTACGAGAATAATAATAGACTAAGCATGTAGTACCAATGGCTGACGCTTTCTGGACGGGGGTTCAATTCCCCCCAGCTCCACCAATTCAGAATGCGGTCTAGACCTATCTAGACCGCTCCTTATAAACGTAAATGTTCCCTGTTGCTAATAACAAAAACGCACAGTGTGGTAAAATCACTAGCTGGTTGTCATACCATTCAGTGCATTCTTAACAAACTTACTGCTACAACCTTTGTTTTTATAAGCCTCAATTGTTGTGCTGAGAACAAAAGTTTCGTTTGTTAAATCGAGATAAATTGTTGCTAGTATTTGGTAAGCTACCTCAGCTGCTTCGGCTCTGCAGACTTTCTCTGCTTGGGTGAGTTCATCTGTGAACAATCCTGAATCACTGCATGCACTTAGTAATAAAGCAATCGGTAGGGTAAAAAATATTTTTCGCATAGTCTTATCCTTAAGGTTATTTTAAATAGAATATTTATTAGCACTCGTTTAGAGTATAGCAACTATCTTCGAATACGAACTCTTATAAGAATTAAATAATCTACAACTGCGAGTCTATATGCGGCTACTTCCCTCTAGCCCTTATTTTATAAGCCGCTGCATATCGAGATTTATCGATATTAACACCGCCTTTCTCAATCACACTGTCGTCGAACAAAGCGCGAGTTGCATCATCTTGAGACAGTGGTTTAGCGACAAAATATCCTTGGATAAAGTCGCAGCCATACTCAATCAGTGCGCTTAGTTGCGTTTCGGTCTCGATACCTTCTGCCGTCACGTGTTTACGTAGGCTTTTACCTAAAGATATTGTGGCTTTTAATATTTCTAGGGCGTCGTTGTTAGGGTTTTCATTTGTGTTGGCATCAATTGCTTCTACAAAACATTTATCAATCTTTAGGAATTGCACGGGTATTTCATTTAAATAAGACAACGAAGAATAGCCTGTGCCAAAGTCGTCAATGGCCAAGTCTATTTTCCGTTCGCGGAGTGATGAAAATATCGTGGTCATTTTGCTGCTATTTTCTATTAATATGGTCTCGGTTAACTCAAGTTTGACATACCGCGGGTCAACTTCGGTTTGCGTAATAATGGAATCAAGCATATCCAAAAATGCATCATTTTGAATCTGATTAGTCGACAGATTAATAGAAATACTTGGCCTGTATGCCGTAGGGTTTATTTCAATCGTATCGTGCCATTGTTTAGTTTGGCGACAAGCTTCTTTGAGAACCCATTTGCCGATATCCCAAATAAGTCCTGTTTCTTCTGCAATTGGAATAAAACTTAAGGGCGATATAAGACCGCGCTCTGGATGCTCCCAGCGCAATAAAGCTTCAAAGCCCACTATTAAACCGTCTTCCAATTGAACAATTGGCTGATAGACCAAATAAAATTCGTTGTTACTAAGCGCATTGAGTAAATCGCTTTCCAGCTCTGCTTCTTCAATGCTCTTTTTATGCATATGCTCATCAAAGAATCTGTAAACCGCCTTACCCGATTCTTTCGCGTTGTACATTGCAATATCAGCAAAACGAAGCACGTCGGGCACCGTTTTGTGCTGTGCATCGCACATCAACACACCAATACTCACGTTAAAATGCACAGTATTTTTATCTATATAAAAAGGCGCTTTAAATCCGTCTAAGATTTTTTGAGCTAAAGCTTCAGCTTCTTCTTTTGAATGTGACTCAGCAATCACCGTAAATTCATCACCACCTAGTCGACCAGCAAATTGATTTTCACCCATCAACGCATTTAGTCTTTTTGCAGCGCTTATGAGCACTTTGTCACCATAAATGTGGCCATGAGTATCGTTTATATGCTTAAACCTGTCGCCGTCTAAGAAGAAAACTGTAAACGTAAAGGAATCGTCTTCTTGCGCTTTCTCTATTAGCTCTTCAATTCTCTGTATGAGCCATTCCCGGTTATGCATGGATGTGAGGGAGTCATGAAATGCCATAAAAAATAATTTAGATTGCGCTTCATTTTTTTCATTAATTTCTGATTGCAACTCAATGGTGCGAGCCTCTACCCTTGATTCTAATTCGGCGTTCAATTCGCTAAGGGATTCTGAACTGCGCTTTAATTCAATGGCATAAGTCTGTAGTTGCGTTGTTTTTTCTTGTACTTTAAATTCTAGATGTTTTTTACGTCGATTAATTAATGCCAGTCGCCATTGAATTATCAAGAAAATGCTGGCTATTAATAAACATACAAAAAGGCTGATTGCCCACCATGTTCTCCACCAAGGTGGCAATATAGTGAAGCTGAATTGGTCACCTTGTTCATCCCACAAGCCGTTGCTATTGGCTGCAAAAACCTCAAAGGTATAATCGCCCTCTGGCAGATTAGTATAAGTACTGGTGCGGTTAGTGGTGTTTGCATACACGTATTCTGTTTGCCACCCTTTGAGTCGATATTTATAGCGATTAAATGTAGGTGAAACAAAGCTTAGTGCGCTAAATGAAAAAGTTAGGCTGTTTGACTCAAAAGGCAAGGTTGTACTGGTGTCTAAAGCGAGCCTAATTGGCGTATTTTTTTGTTGCATATCCAGTTGGAGTGTATCAACTAAACTCACCTGGGTAATACGTGTATTGGGCAAGAAATCATGTATGGGTATTTCCTTAGGGTTAATGATATTGACACCGTATTTACCCATGATGTAAAAATCGTTTTCCACTTCAATAAATTCACCATGAGAACTCAAAGAATCATCAATCAGCCCATCTTTCTGAGATAAATTGCGGAATGTTTGACTAATCGGGTCAAAGATTGAGATGCCCTTACCCGTCGCTATCCAAACCTCTCCGTCCTCATGCTTGGTAATATACATCACTTCTTTGTGAGGCAAGCCGTCTATAACATTGAAAGACTGAACCTCTTGGCTGTTAGCATTATACAATAGTAAGCCGTCAAACGTGGCTATCCAGATTTCATCTAAAGATTCGATATGAACATGGTTGTAGCCATATTGTATAGTAGAAAGTAGCGTCGTCGATTTCTTAGTAACAGGGTCAAACTCTTCTAAGCCCATTTCACCGACAAAATATACTTTACCTTGGAATATTGTAAGGTCGGATATGAAACGACTGGCAACGGTTATATCCGACTTTTCATTGGTGTAAGAATATCCAACAACCTCATTTTCAACAAAATTAATATACTGAAGACCTTCACCCCAAATACCTGCCCAAATCCCGCCGTTTTTGTCAGTTTCTACCGCAAAGACATTGTTTCCCATCAAATTGTTTTCGTTTGATGAATTAACGTCAAATGAATAATGACTAAATTGACGAGTATCAGGGTTTATTCTTGAGATGCCACCATCCCATGACCCCGTCCAAATATTGCCCAATTCATCTTTGGTGATAGAAATTACAGAATTAGACGAAAGTGAATTTTGATTCGTCACGTCTTGTTTAATATTTTCGAAAGCACCTGTAATAGTATTAAATATGTTTATTCCACCGCCGTCTGTCGCAATCCAGAGCTCGCCGTTATCTCTTAAAACAGCACCCATAGAATTAGCAAAATACGAGTCATAATCGCTTTTTATTCGGTCTTTTACACGTGAGAACTTTTCTAAATCGGGGGTGATTTGATAAATACCAAATTGATTCATAGCCAACCAAAGCGTTCCGCTTTTGTCTTCGTATATTTCCTCAATTGTGGCAAAAGGTAATTTATTTTCTTCATCAAAGGCTGATCGCAAACAAATAAAGTCATCGCTTGAGTATCGATAAGCACACAAACCTTCTTTTTCTAGCCCAACCCAAAGGTTTCCAGCTGAATCAAGAAGCGTGGTGGTTGTATCACTAACAGGCAATGAGCCAACTTCTTGGTTCGCCACATAAAGCTTACTGATCAGAGACTCAGTATTAAGTGCAAGCAAACCTCTATTGCTAGCCAGCCATAAGGTCTTGTGTTGTTGATCAAAGGTGATATCTCGTAAAATAAATGTGCCAAAATAATCGTCTAATGGCGTATCAACCTTTTGCAAGGCTTCTGTGTCAGTATTGAAACGATGAACGCCATCAGTGCTCGTCATCCACAATACCTTAGTAATGTCATCATATTGCATACTAGCGATGTACGATGGCACAGACTCGGTGTCATCTATCGTGTAACTGCGTAATACTTTTTTGTTGTCTAAATCAAATTGTAAAAAGCCAAAGTCGCGTACTGCTATCCACAAATAGCCCTTGTCATCTTCTACAATACTTGTAATCCAAGCGTTCTCAGCTATATCGATTGTTTCGAATTGTTCACTTGCATAAGAATAAATCGATAGCGTCGATGCACCTGCTACCAATCGTTTTTTGCTATCAACGAACACATACGGACTACCAACATAATTACTACTATTGACCATCTGATAGTTGCTTGGGGCCATTGAGTAGCCGTCATACTTTAAAAGGCCTTTTTCGCCAGAGGCCCACAAAAACCCTTCTTTATCTTGCACAAAATAGCGAGAATACAGTTGAGGTTGTTCACCGATTAAATAGGCCGGGATTGCCCTGAAGTGTTCGATTGAATCGGCAATATTTGCTTGAAATCTGATCTTGGCTAAAGAATTAAAAGAAGGAGAAAAAGCGATAACTGACAGCAAAAACATTGATAATATTTTGTGGAGTGTGAAAAAATAACTGCGTTTCATAATGCTTTCATATTACCCAACCTATAACTTTCAGGTTTTAGCTTAGAACAACTTGTTTAGTTTTTCATTATATCGGCCGGATGGGACTAACATTGATGTTTTTAAAAGCTTACAACAATAAATACTGGGGTTTGCCTATCAATCGACTCCCTATTCTATACTTTTTCTAAGAAAGTCCTCGTAAACATCTAGTTGAAACCACAACTCGGGGTCATCTAACGGAACATTGTCGGGAACAAAAGGATTATTTAAATCGAGGATAACTCTATCGACCATTTTTATGTTGTCGATGTAGTTGCCATAATAGCCATAAAAAATAACATTGAAGGTGCCCTCTTTTATCCCCTTTTTAAATCCAGTAGCAATGCGTTTTTGGAGTTTAGCCGACTGCTTACTGAAGTAAAAGAAATCAGCTTGAGGATATCGCAAGGCCAAATGTGGCTCTATTACAAGGTTTGGTCGTTTTTCTGCCCGCGCATGCACTTCGTCGAAAGCTTCGTATAAAGAACGAGAAAGAAAATCGAAACGCTTATAAGCAAGCATTTCAAAAAGTGATTCGTAGCTAACAGATGTAGTGACACTACTGAAGTTTTGTTCCATTACAGGAAGATCGCCCCAAGCGGCGCCAAAACCAGGAGTGAATTGGTTTAATGCTTCAAGGTCGTCTACATTTTTAAATGCAGCAAGGTTATCTTTATGAACCAGTAACACTCGCCAGCCCAATAGTCCTTTTCGAATAGGTACGGGGACGTATAATAAAGAATCGCTCAAAGACTTCGTTACTGGCAGCCATGAAACATCTAAGTTTCCATCTTTCAACCATGCAATTTGTCGCTTTTGAGATAAAGCACCCATTTCAGTCAAAATGCAAGGACCAAATTCTTCTTCCGTAATCTTTAATAAATGATAAAGCAAAGCAGTGGGGTACTTGTGCCGTAGATCAGATTCGCTTTGAGCTGAAGGATGTCGCACTTCACAAACATCTGCATTGTCTTGAGTCGCTTTGGCCCTAGATATAGACGCAATGGCTATTAAAATTATGAATATTGTTGTTATTTTCATGTGAGCGCCATCTATATTATTATTTGTTGGCTTGAGCTAAGTCTGTAGTTAGGTATTTAGCTTCAAACTCAACAGGCTCTATTGGGCGGCTAAAGTAATAGCCTTGTAGTAGAATATCACCATTTAGCATAAGCCATTCTACTTGGGCCTGGGTTTCTACACCCTCTGCTACCGTTGTTAGCCCTAAATTTTTAGAAAGTTGAATAATTGACCTTACGAGGTTTTCGTCTTGTTTGTCTATCGTTATATCGTTAATAAATGAACGGTCAATTTTAAGCTTGTCTACCGGTAAATCTTTTAAATGGCTGAGGGACGAATACCCCGTTCCAAAATCATCAAGAGAAAATTGTATGCCCATACGCTTCATGCTGACTATCTTTTTAATGGTATCTGCCATGTTGTTAAGCGCGACACTTTCTGTAATTTCAAATTCTAAACACTCACCAGACACATCAAATTTGCGCAATATTCTGGAAACAGTCTCGATGAAATCGTTTCTTGCCAACTGTTTAGCGCTTATATTGACCGCTATTTTAAAATCGATTGGCATTAAATTACGCGTTTTAAGCTCAGCAATATACTCGCATACTTTAGCCAAAATACGCTCGCCAACATCAACTATTAAGGCACTTTCTTCTAAAAACGGGATAAACTCAATGGGGCTAATGATTTCGCCGTCTTTGCGCCAACGCATAAGTGCCTCCGCGCCCTTCAACCTTTGAGTGTTAGAGTCAATTAATGGCTGCAAAACAAAAAAGAATTGGTCTCGGAACATGGCTTTCATAATATCACGCTCAAGTTTAAGAAGCTCAGCCGCTTGAGTCGCCATTTCATCTTTAAACAGAGTCACACAATTACGCCCTGCTCGTTTTGACTCGTACATTGCTGTATCAGCATACTGTAGGATTTCGTCGGCGCTCATCTTGTTCTTTTGAAATACAATGACACCTACGCTAGCGGAAAGCGCATAACTATGTAGTCCTATCTCAATTTCTTTGTTTATGCAGCTTCTAAGCCTTTCACCTAAAACTTGTGCGCCATTTTTAGCGACTTCCAAATCGTTAGACACATTTTCTTCTATGCAAAGAAACTCATCCGCGCCAAGTCTTGCAACAAGGTCGGAGAACGCAAACTCTTTGCGCAAACGTCGAGCTAGTTTTACGATTAATTGGTCGCCCACTGAATGACTCAAAGTATCGTTAATTCGCTTAAATTGATCTAAGTCTGCAATGGCTGCAATACCAAAAGATGCAGTTTCATCATCTTTCGTACTTTTTAAAACTTCATACACTTTATTTCGGTTTGGCAGAGATGTTAGAGGGTCAAAATATGCAAGGGATTCTATTTTCTCTTCTGCTTGGACGCGTTTTGTTACATCAGAGGCGGTAACAAGAATGCTATGACCGTCGGGGTTTCTAAATTTTACGAAAGCAATTTCCATAAAGCAGTTAACGCCGTTAGCATTACGTACTGGAAATGTACTATTTAGTTGGCGTTTACTAGAATGGATAAAATCTGTGACAGCATTCATCATACTACTATCAATAGGTTCAATGACTTCTGATGCAGTACGGCCTTTTAACTCATATATTGAATAACCATAAAATGTCGCCGTTGCTTTGTTAGCAAATACAAAATTCATATTGTTATCTAGGGAAAAAATAAGTGCGGGCGCTGTATCAAGGATTAAGCGAAAACGTTGGCTTCGTTCTGTTAATAGCACCTGGCTGCTGGAAATGCGAGACAACATATCGTTGGCAGAATTAACAATAAGACTAAATTCGTTTTTTTCGTGTCCAATTATGTGGCTAATTTTTTGAGTAGAGATTGACTTAGTATTCACTCGCTGGAAGCGTTTCGATAACCTGATTAACGGTGCAGCTAAAGAAAAATGATATAAAAAACCTAAAGCTAAGGTCAGCAGAACGTAGCCTGCTGAGGCGATAGCGAAGCTTCGAATCGCACGTTCATAAACGTCAGACAGCGCAATGTGATTATCTGTAACGATGATCATTTCACCAAACTTACTGCCTTCTCTGGGTTCAGTGTCTTCTGTTGATAATGATAACTGTACAACCTGTTTGTCAAATTGCGGAACAATCATATTTAAAATTGGGTTAAATGAAGGGTTCAGGCCTATGTTGTCATCGAGTGTTTCTTGATTTGGAAAGCCAGCCATAAAATTACCCTGATCGTCTATAATCCTGACGGTAGAGAAATAGTCAAAATACCGTAAGCCTTCTATGACTTCCTCTGCCATACGAGGCTCTAGTAAGTAAACTGCATTAGCAGCGGAACCTTTTGAGGATTCAACAATCGCATCTATAGTTAGCTTAACTTCGTTTTGACGTTGCTTAAAATCAAAAAATGTTTGTAAAAGAGCCATAAGTAAGCCAAGGCAGATAAGAAGCACTAAACTTCTAATTCCTAAGGTAAATGACAATTTACTGTTTAAATTCATAAAATTATGATCCACAACATGTAGTTTAATCATAGCTGATATAGTGAGCAGAAGCTATTTTAATGCAGGCAATAAGTAACGCTTGCAATATTTCTATGAGAAAGAGTTAGCAGCTTAGCTAACTTGTTGTATTATATCGGCAGTCGTTGCGTATTATGTAGCGTAAACAAATAATTAGAAAATTAAGGAATGTGTGAGTGTCAGACAATTCAAAAGACAAAGACTTTGCACCTATCAATGTTGAAATCAGCGATCGTATTCCGATGGCAAGCCAGCGCCAAAGCAACGGCAAACCGACCACGGTAGTAACGAAAAGCAGCAATGTATTAGGGATTCTGTGTTTGGTGTTAGTGATCGTGGCTGGAGCCGCCTGTGGCTATTTGTTTCACCTTCATCAAACTAGCCTAGATGCCATTGAGCAAGCTAAAACTCGAATAGAAACATTAGAAAATAGACTGAATGCAACTGGCGAGGAAATGGGTAATTCTACGGTTGCTTTGCAGGTTAAAGTCACCGAACTGTCTACCAGAACACAGGAACTTTGGGAGCAAATGGACAAGCTATGGGCATCGGCTTGGCGTCGCAACCAATCTGAAATAAAGAGCATAGAAGCCGATTTGGTAGGACTTCAAAAAAACACCACGAATGCAGCAAAAAGCCTTGAAACTAAAATTGCAGATGCGAGCAGTAGCGTACAAAAACTGCAAAACCGAATAGATGGCGTTAACACAAAAGTCAGTAGTCAGAGCAACGATTTGCTTGCTATCAATGTGAATAGCGATGAGCTACAAAATGAAGTAAACAAACAGAATACTGAGTTGCGTCAAATGGCTGAGAAATTAATTTTATTAGAAAAACGAAATACTAATTTACTCCAACAATTGCAGCAATTAGAAGCTAAATTAAATGAACTGGCTAATAAGTCTGTGTAGGCTTTTCTTGTATCGGTTTTGCATGCACGTATAACCAATATTTTAATAATGTATAGATACAAAAAAAGCACCCGATGGGTGCTTTTTTATACGCATTAAACCTGTGTCTTATCGACGTAGGCCTAAACGCTTGATCAAGTCTTGATAACGCTCAACGTTTTTGCGTTTCAAGTAATCAAGTAATTTTCTGCGCTGGCTTACCATTCTTAAAAGGCCACGACGTGAGTGGTGGTCTTTTTTATGGTCCGAAAAGTGACCTTGTAACTTATTGATGTTGTGCGTTAACAAAGCAACCTGTACTTCTGGAGAGCCAGTATCGCCCTCTTTAACGCCATAATCTGCTACGATTTTTGCGGTTTCTGCTGTAGTTAGTGACATAAATTCTCCAAAATATAATTGAGGATTAAACACCGACGGTTCCGATCACTAATTCAGAGCCGCCAAAGAAGCGCGTATTATATAGACTTGCGCTGATTGTGCAAGCGACACTTATCAGCCAACACATATATTAATATACTGAGCTTGTTAATAGACAACAACACGCTTAGCTTGAAGCTTTCCGTCACTGGTTGCGGTTGCTACGCCTAAAAAGTACGCCTCAGCTTCATTATCTTTGCTTCTTCCGTAAACTCTGACTGTTTCGTCACCGCTTAAACCATGCGGAAACTCAAAACCTTGCCCACGATTAAATTTAACCGACATCTCGGCATCAACAGCAAAAGACGGCAAAGTTGATATTGGCGTATCAATTGATAACAGCACGCTATCAAGTTTTTCAAAAACGCTTAGGTCAATACCCTTAATATCATAACTACGTGGTAAACCCTGCGGCGTTATGCTGTCAATTTCTGGCAGAGTAAGCATTTTGCTTGTGTCATAATGGCCAACCATAGTGCGCCTCAACACTTTTACATGCGCACCGCATCCAAGTACTTGGCCTAAATCGTCTATAATAGTTCTGATATAAGTGCCCTTTGAGCAATGTATATTAAGGCTCAGTTCGTTATTGATAAAACTCACAAACTCAATCTTGTAAACGTGAATCGGCCTTGCTGGCCTATCAATATTGATACCTTTGCGGGCATAGTAATAAAGGGGTTTACCTTCAAACTTTAATGCAGAATACATTGAAGGAACTTGTTCAATCTCGCCTTTGAATTGCTCGAGTGCGGCAGTAATCCTATCAATGGTCACGTCTACATACCGTGATTCTATGATTTCGCCGTCGGCGTCTGAAGTGTCTGTTCGTTCGCCTAGTTGAGCAGTCACGAAATACGCTTTGTCAGCCTCTAATAAATACTGCGAAAACTTTGTCGCTTCGCCCAAACAGACGGGTAACAAACCCGTCGCAAGCGGATCTAATGCGCCTGTATGACCAGCTTTAGACGCTTTAAATGCTCGTCTGATATGTTGTACTACATCGTTAGAAGACATACCTTGAGGCTTATCTACCAACAATACGCCGTTTACATTTCTACCCTTTCTTTTTGCCATACTATGGTCTCGTTTTAGTTTGCCTAAAGCCTATTGAACCTAAGAAACAAGCGCATAAGGCTTGTTTAATCATGTTCATCGTCTGGCGACTGCTTGGCTTTATCAGACGCTACCGCTTTATTCACTAAAGCAGAAATACGCGCGCCTTCAACTATTGAGCTGTCTTGAAAAAAGTGTACGGCAGGTACATTTCTCATTCGGATACGTTTACCCAACAAGCCTCTTACGAAACTTTTGCCTTCTTGAAGGCTTTTTAAATCTTGTGCTATTTTATCTTCATCGTCTGAATAAAACGTAATAAACACTTTCGCATGTGCAAGGTCTCGAGATACTTCTACGCCCGAAACTGTCACCATGCCAATATTTGGCTCACGATGTTTAAATTCATTCTGTAAAATATAAGCAATTTCTTTATGTATTTGCTGACCAACACGGTCTGTGCGTGAGAATTCTCTAGCCACAAATTGCTCCTTTCCTATGTTTTTAGTGTAAATGCTACCTATAGTGCCGTAATGAACGGTTTTTTATAGCGTATATCTGACAAAAACGGAGGCGCTTGGCCTCCGTTTTTTAGGCAAAAAAGTAAGCTTAAATTTCGCGCTTAACTTCTACAATTTCAAATACTTCGATTTGATCGCCGACTTTAACGTCGTTGTAGTTTTTAACGCCTATTCCGCACTCAATACCTTTTTTAACATCCATTACATCATCTTTAAAGCGACGCAGTGACTCAAGTTCACCTTCGTATATTACGACATTTTCTCGTAATACGCGGATCGGGTTGTTACGCTTTATAACACCCTCGGTCACCATACAACCTGCAATGGCGCCAATTTTCGGAGACTTAAATACGTCTCTTACTTCTGCCAAACCAATAATTTGCTGTTTAAACTCTGGCGCAAGCATACCGCTCATTGCTTGTTTAACTTCATCGATGAGTTCGTAAATGATGCTGTAATAACGTAAATCTATCTCTTCAGCTTCTATCATCTTACGAGCAGTTGCATCTGCACGAACATTAAAGCCAACGATAATTGCTGAGGACGCAGCCGCTAAGCTTGCATCAGTTTCAGTGATACCACCTACGCCGCTGCCTACAATGTTCACTTTAACTTCACTGGTAGATAACTTGGTTAAGCTGTCTGAAATCGCTTCTATCGAACCTTGAACGTCTGCCTTAAGCACCACGTTTAAGTCACTAACATCACCACTTTCCATGTTCGCAAACATGTTCTCTAGTTTGGCTTTTTGTTGCTTGGCTAGCTTGAGCTCACGCTGTTTAGTATGGCGTTTTGCAGCAACTTCTCTTGCTTTACGCTCATCTTGAACTACCAGTGCATTTTCTCCAGCAATTGGCACTCCCGACAAACCAAGCACTTCTACAGGTGTAGATGGACCTGCAACGTCAATTGCCTTACCGTGTTCATCGCGCATTGCTCGCACACGACCATATTCTTCGCCGCATAACAAGATATCACCTGCGCGTAATTCGCCTTCTTGAATAAGTACCGAAGCAACTGGACCACGGCCTTTATCAAGGCGAGATTCAATGACAATTCCTCGAGCAGGACCGCTGTTTACAGCTTGTAAATCGAGCACTTCAGCTTGTAGGCTAATCGCTTCAAGCAAGTCATCAATACCTAAACCTGTTTTTGCAGATACATTCACAAATTGGTAATCACCGCCCCACTCCTCAGAAATAACTTCTAATTGTGAAAGCTCAGTTTTTACTCGATCAGGATCGGCTGACTCTTTATCCATTTTGTTAACCGCAACAATTAACGGCACATTAGCAGCTCTTGAGTGCTGAACCGCCTCTTTTGTTTGTGGCATAACTCCGTCGTCTGCTGCAACAACCAAAATAACAATATCGGTTGCCGTGGCACCACGTGCACGCATTGCTGTAAAAGCGGCGTGACCCGGAGTATCTAAAAATGCAATACGACCGTTGTCAGTTTCAACGCTGTAGGCGCCAATATGCTGAGTAATTCCGCCTGCTTCGCCATCGGCCACTTTGGCGCGCCTGATGTAATCGAGTAACGAGGTTTTACCGTGATCTACGTGACCCATAATGGTGACCACAGGTGCACGTGATACGCGCTTGCCATCACTTGGACTTGCGATCAGTTCGTCTTCAAGTGCATTCTCATTAACCAGCTCATACTTGTGATTCATTTCTTCAATCACCAGTACCGCAGTTTCTTGGTCAAGCACTTGATTAATCGTTGCCATTTCACCCATTTTCATCATGGTCTTGATAACTTCAGTGCCTTTAACCGACATTCTGCTCGCTAGGTCGCCTACGGTAATCGTATCGCCTAACTTAACTACGCGTTCAACAGGAGCAACAGGTTTCTGGAAGCTATGCTTTAGGTCTTCACCCGCATTTTTACGTGACTTTTTGCGTCTGCGCCCGCCACGCTCAACCTGCATATCTTCTTCGTCTTCTGCTTCTTGAGCATAACGGTTTGAGTGCAAATGAACTTCTTTCGCTTCGTCTTTTTTACGTCGCTCTTCTTCTTCTTTCCAACGACGTTCATTTTCTTCTGCGAGCTTACGGGCTTCTTCTGCTGCTTTTTTCGCTTCTTTTTCGAGTTTTTTCTGTGCTTCTTCTTCTTGTTGCTTCTGCATTCTTTCTGCTTCAGCTCTCGCGTCTTCCTGCGCTTTTCGTTCCTCAGTCGTTAATTTTGAATCAGTCGTTTTACGCTCTTCTGCTTCTTTTTTCGCTTTTTCAGCTCTTAACGCTCGTTCTGCTTCTTGCTTTTTACGCGCTTCTTCAGCTTTCTTAGCCTTCTCTTCGGCTGCTGCTTTTGCTTTTTCTTGCGCCGCGCGCTCTGCTTCAATGCGAGCTTGTTCTTCTTGAGCTTTGCGCTGTGCTTCTTCTTCAGCCATACGCTGGACTTCAGCATCAGAACGTTTAACGTAAGTCCGTTTTTTGCGTACCTCTACTTTAACGGCTCGCGATTTACCCAAGCTGATTGTGCTTGTGGTTTTGCGCTGAAGCGTCATTTTCTTCGGTGCTTGCGCGCCTGCGCCGCCGTGCTGCTTGCTTAAATAATCTAGCAAGGTTTGTTTTTCTTCGTCATTAACCATATCGTCGGCTTTTTTCTCAATGCCGGCGTCTTTGAACTGTTGTAACAATCGGTCAACGGTGGTGCTTATATCACCTGCTAACTTTTCTATGGAAACTTCTGCCATATCGAATAATTCTCCTAATTGACCTATTCTTCGTTAAACCAAACAATGTTTCGAGCTGCCATGATTAATTCACCAGCTTTCTCTTCGCTTAGTTCCTCGATATCACTTATCTCGTCGGTACCTTGCTCTGCAAGTAACTCAAGAGTCGTAATACCACGACTTGCTAAGATATAGGCAACGTGCTTATCCATACCTTCTAAATCTAATAATTCTTTCTCAGGTTCTGCTGACTCAAGCGATTCTTCGTTTGCTAATGCTCGCGTAGTAAGCGTTGCTTTCGCGCGATTGCGCAACTCTTCAACCAACTCTTCGTCTAAGCCTTCAATATCAAGTAATTCACTTACAGGAACATAAGCAATTTCTTCTAAACTTGTGAAACCCTCGTCAACTAAGACAAGCGCAAAGTCTTCATCAATTTCAAGACCCTCGGTAAAGACCGACAACACTTTTTGGTTTTCAGCTTCATGTTTAGTCGTAAGGTCTTCAACGGTCATTACGTTGAGTTCCCACTCGGTTAGCTGACTTGCCAAACGAATGTTTTGACCGTTTCGACCTATTGCTTGCGCCAAGTTATCGCTTTCTACCGCAACGTCCATTGCCCGAGCATCTTCGTCTACTACTATTGATGCAACTTCTGCAGGTGCCATTGCGTTTATAACAAATTGAGCTGGGTTTTCATCCCATAAAACAATATCTACACGCTCACCACCTAACTCACTTGATACTGCCTGTACACGAGAGCCTCGCATACCAACACACGCACCAACAGGGTCTAAGCGTTTATCGTTAGTTTTAACCGCAATCTTTGCACGTGCACCTGGGTCTCGCGCAGCGGCTTTAATTTCTAGTGTTTCTTCCGCAATTTCAGGCACTTCTAAACGGAAAAGTTCAACAAGCATATCAGGGTGAGTACGACTGATGAATAGTTGTGCACCGCGTGCTTCTGGACGTATCACGTAAAGTAGGCCTCGTACCCTGTCGCCTGGTCTAAACGTTTCGCGAGGGAGCATGTCATCTCTAAAAATAACCCCTTCAGCATTGTTACCCAAGTCTACAATAACGTTGTCTCTGTTGACTTTTTTAACCGTACCTGTGACAAGTTCGCCGACTTTATCTTCGTATTCAGCAATCATTTGCGCACGTTCTGCTTCTCGCACTTTTTGAACAATAACTTGTTTAGCCGTTTGGGTAGTTATACGGTCAAACGCAATAGACTCTATTTGTTCTTCTACAAACTCACCAATTTGAATTTCAGGCTGGTCAATTTGTGCAGCGGAGATAGTCATCTCTGCGAATGGGTTTTCTTGAGGATGATCGTCTTCGACCACTTCCCAACGTCTAAATGTATCAAAATCGCCTGTCTCTCTATCGATAGAAACGCGCACTTCTATTGTGCCTTCATTCTTCTTTTTAGTGGCACTTGCTAGCGCATACTCTAGTGCTTCAAAGATTTTCTCTCTTGGCACTTGCTTCTCGTTTGAAACCGCTTCTGCTACTAATAATATTTCTTTACTCATTTTTGCCTCATTGCTCGTTTGTGAGCACAATAAGTTTAATCAAATTGGGGAACTAAATTGGCCTTTATGACGTTGTCGTAAGCCAATTCGAATGTTTCATTATCTACATTCAAAGTAAAACTTTGGTCTTCAGTGCTGATTAATTGCCCTTTAAAATTACGTCTGCCATTTTGTGGCATTTGCAGTTTGACGCTTATAACTTCGCCTAGCACTGCTTTGTAATGTTCAGCCTTAAACAAAGGCCGGTCCATACCGGGCGAAGACACTTCTAAATTATATTCGGTAGAAATAGGGTCTTCTACATCAAGAACCGCACTGACTTGGTGACTTACTTCGGCGCAATCGTCTACTTCTACGCCATTTTCAGAATCAATGTAAAGTCGGAGGGTTGAATGTTTCCCTGCTCTAATAAACTCTACACCCAAGAGCTCGTAGCCTACAGCTTCTACCGCTGGACTTAACATCTCAGTTAATTTTTTTTCTAGTTGCGACAATCCCAACTCCATCAACAGGTACAAAAAAAGGGCTAACGCCCTGTCTTTTACTACAAAACAGTATTGATTAACGCTAATCAATAAAAACAAAAAAGCCCCGAACAAGCGGAGCTATCAGCTAACAAGCATTTACCAAACTACGTAAATCAATGGATGCATAAAGTCCATTGATAGGCAAACTAAAACCACACCATCACGTAAAAAGTGCATACACTTGTGATTTCAACGCCGCTTGCGCTAGCTATTCTTAGCTTTTCAAATACTTGTCTAATTTACAACAAGTGCTTAGCCAGAGCGCTTAGGTTACTTTAACTGACGATCTGGCTACAAATCTCACTATAATTAAATCGAAATATAATAATAAGCTAGTAAACAGTCAGGGAGTTCCCAAGAATGGCGAAAGTATACTAGGCATTAGCGCACATCGCAAACTTTAATAAGATATGCGAGCAAATTGATACGGCCCCAACTTTTTGCTCTTTAAACTTTTGTGCTCGATTATGATATATTGAACTGATACGCTTGAGAACACTAGCAGTTAAGTGGTATGTTAAACGATTAAGTGACGGTTATTTTACGACATACCTAGTTATCTAAAGCTTTTGCAGTAAAAGGAATTTTAATGACATCGAGTCGCGCATTTATACTCACAAAACAATCATCGGATATCGGGCAAACAAGGCACTCGAGCTTTACGCATTTTCTCGACCTTATCGATGCCTGTGGCTTCGACTTAAATGTCGGTAGTGTTCGACCGTCTAGTGATCAACTTTCGGCTTACAAACTAATTTTCATTGACTATGAGTATGCATCAATCGACGAGGTCCTCTCCTTAGATATTTTCTCTACTCTTTATAAAAATAGAATTGTATTGTTTAGTGCAGATATTAATGATGACGATATTGAAATAGCAGCACTTAAGCTAGGGGTTAGAGGCGTATTTTACAAAAACGATAAATTAGAAAACGTTATCAAAGGCATTCAACAAATTAAAAACGGCAAGTACTGGTTTAGACGCGACACAATGGAAAGTGCGTTGCGTCAATTACTTGGTGAAGTAAGTCTCAACCCTATACCTAACACAAATAAAACTAAGAATGAGTTATCTTTGTGCCTCACGAAAAGAGAACACATGATTGTGACGCTCATTTCACAAGGCGCTCAAAACAAAGAGATAGCTGAGCAATTACATATCAGTATAAATACAGTAAAAACACATGTGTACAGTATTTTTAGAAAAACGAATTGCAAGAACCGAGTACAACTTATTAAATGGTCGATGGAAATGAGTGCTGACGCCTAATAGTGTTTAGGTAACGTTGTGTTTGTTTGGCTGCTGGTAAAGGTAAAAAAAAAGAGAAGCACTGCTTCTCTTTTTTTATTTCAGCAACAATTAAACACGTGCGCGCCATACGCCTAGGTCAATACCTTTGAGTACAAGCTCTGCGACTGCTTTTTCAATGCTTTGTTTTACACACTCAAACATAGGTTCATTTGTCGTATAACCGCCCTCTGCTTCTAGTAATCTTTTATAAGAAACATATCGAAACAATCCGGCTCTAATTTCTTGGCTTAATACCTTCTTGCTAGTAGACACCGAAACCAATACTTGCCCTGTTCTCACATCAACGGCTCGCATAAACACAGTTATTTGATCTTCCCGATACAGCGTTGATGCTCCTATGCCAAAGTACTCTGCGCCTAAGCCCCCGGTTCGCAAGTTTGTATCATAACTAACAATGCCACCTTCGATAATTATTTTAGCCGTTGTTAATGGAGGTAAATCGTCTGCGTCATCGCCTTGGGCCGCGGCCCGTACAATTTTCCGTTCAGTCAGGATATTCTGAAGACCTTCTCGTTCAACAGGTAAAAACCATCGCGTGTCGCCAAGCGTCTGCATCAGAATAGAGGTAGCGCCCTGTGTCACTGCTGTCGAAAACGAACTTGCTCCGGTTGATGGTTTATATTGCCCAGTTTGATCTCTAAAACCATAAACTGATACCGCTATTTTACCAACGGGGTCGGGTAGCGTATTTAATTCGTTAATTCTTTCTGAAACTTCGATAGATTGCGCATTTTCTTTAGCTGGAGGTATAAAATCAGTAATCGCTGAACAGCCGCCTAGCGCAAAAAGTGCGCCTAATGTAAGTACTACTTTTTTCATTACATTTATCCGAAACGGGGAATTTCAACAATCGTGATTTCGCCCGTAATTATATCTGTTATTTCTACCACCAAACTGTCAGGGTTTGAGGTAATGAGTTGCACCTGAAAGTCTCCACTTACAAAAATGGAATTCTCGTCAAAAATGCTTGGAATAGGCTCGCCATTCTCGTCAAGATTTTCTTCGTCAAACGCGATATCAGTAATTTCTCTGACAATTCTATTGATGTACGCGCGTTCGAGGGAGTCTTGTAGGCGGTCTGCATAGGTTCTTTCAAAGCTAGGTGCGGAATGGGTATTTTGAGCATTTGCCTTACTTAACAAAAAGCTACCATTTAAAGGGTTTCCGCCAAAGCTTGGATTTATAGGTGTGTATACCAATTCTGAGGCATTCAATGCTGCACTGCTGAGCATTAACATTGCAATACTTATTATTTTTTTGTTCATTTTGTTACCACTCATCTTCAGCTAAATCAGGATTATTCGTTTGTATGTCTGACCTTGCAACCGCGTCAAGTAGCAAGTTTACAGCTTGAGCAACGCGAGTTTCCAAAGGCATTAATCGGCGTCCAAAGTAGGTACGGTATACAATTTGATTATCAAAAATCACATCTACTTGTGTACCCGCTTGAGGCACTATCGTTTCTTTCACGACAACATTTTTACCAAAAGTGTTTGGAATTTCCTGCCAAAATCTGGCAAGTTGAGAAGCGAAGTTGTGACCTTGTCGACTAATTGTATTATCGAGAATGAGTCCTGAAATTTCAATTTCTTGATTATTATTTTTATTACTTTGTTTGTTTTCGGTCTGGGCGTTTGTAGCCCCTGCGGCACAAAACAGATACAACAGAGCGAAACAACAAACTGTGGTCCTATTTTTTTGCACTGCTTTTACTCATTAACCAATTATTTTTAAATCAAGTAATATTAAAACTGGCGTTTTTTAGTTTACTTGTGTTACTAAAACAAAAAGGGGAACATTCTGCTCCCCTTTAGTTACTAATAAACTACTAGTTTTGCATTACTGTAGCAATATTATTGTCACCAACTTGTGACACTAATACTGAACCACCTAAACCGTTGATAGCACCAACAACTAGGTTATCATTACCCACTTGTTCAACACTAAATGCAGTAGATGATGCATTTATTTCAAATGGTGAACCGTCTTCTGATACTACCCAGTTTCCAGTTCCTTCTTGCATGATGCTAACAAGGTTACTGTCGCCATTAACGACCAAGTCTAGCAAGTTTAGGTCGCCCTCTTGCATAACAGTCACTTCGTTAAAGCTAGCTGACCCAACATTTGCCAAAGAAACAGCACCGTCGTTCTCGTTACCAATCTGAGATAGGCTAATTGTGTTGCCATCAGCAAAGATTGAATCTGCTTCTAAAACAGCTTGTGCCAAGCCTAAGTTGTCATTTCCTTCTTGGACAATCTCAACCTCATTACCGAAACCGTTAAAGTTGATAGCGTTAGCTTGGTTGAAGTCACCAATTTGAGTCACTTCCAAGTTGTTCTCTACGCCGATTACGCCTGCGTAACCCACGTTAAAATCACCCACTTGGGTTACTGTAAGGTCGTTGTCGCCGCCTAAAAGCGTTTCAACTGTACCTTCGTTAGAGTTACCAATTTGCGTGATTTCACCTTCGTTATCTACACCTTCGAAGACACCAGATCCAGCTGTGTTGCCATCTCCATCTTGGTCTACTTCAAACGATTGGCCATCACCTTCTAAAGAAAACGCTACACGGTTACTATCGCCTTCACTTTCGATGCTTACATCGTTTCCTGAACCAAGAATAGACGTTACATTACCAATGTTATAAAAGCCTGCTTGTTGGATTTCAACAACGTTGTCGTCACCGGTAATAGTTGCATACGCTTCATGCCATTCGTCTTCTTGCGTGACTTCGATAGTATTGCCTGCACCTACAACAGTGTTGTTTGCCCAGTTCCCGCCTTCAGCAGAATAGATATCGATTGTGTTTGCGTCGCCTTCAATCACGTTGATCGAGCGGTTAGTGATACCGAATAACGCAGGGCCACCTTCTTGAACAATCTCAACTTGGTTAGCACTACCCGTAATACTCAAGTCAGCAATAGCTTCGATGCCGTCTTGTAGAATGTTAACGATGTTGTCGTCGCCAACAACCGTACCTATGGCAACGTTGTCTACGCCGAATTGCTCAACAGTTACTGAGTTAGCATCACCTACTACGTCGACTTGAGCGCCGTTTAAGTCGCCTTCTTGCGATACAGCAGTTTCGTTACCTAAAGCCGCTTCGGTTGGTGCAGTCTGCGTGATAACAATTACGTTACCTTCTGCATTGGCCATAAAATCAGCTTCTAGCGTAAAAGTATCTTGTTTGTCGTTTACGTCGGCTTGTTGCGCCATTACACTGCCTGAAGTTGCAAGAGCAATCAGTAAAGCGCTGGCTATATTTGTTTTTGTAAATTTCACAGTATTCTCCGTCGATAATTGCCTAATATGTCACTATTGTTGATATTGTGTGACGTTAACAACCATCTCATTCCCTATTTGGGTAACAGTAAAAGTCTGTTCCCCGAGTTGATTCACATTAGCAATGTTGCCGTTACCATCTTGTAGGATATTAAACAGATTATTTTCACCTTCCTGAAGCAAAACTACTCTGTTGTCTGTTCCTAATTGGGTTATATCAGCTTGGTTGTTGTTGCCCTGCTGAGTAACTTCGATGACATTGGTATCACTGCCGGCTTGGATAATGTTTGTTGTGTTGTATAGTCCAAATTGTCCAATTGTAATAGAACCGCCTAAAGCTCCATTAAAATTGACTGTCGTTGAAAGACTTAAAGAAAGTTCTGAGTCTTTTAGATCCGAGTTTGGTGAGATATCTTGCGCTAATCCTTGTTGTGCAATGAACAGCGATATAACCAATGCAAAGTTAGCCAATACAAACAACTTGGTTGCGGGGCGACTTTGCCTAAACGCAATACGTTTGAATGTGGAGGTAATACTTGGCACGAGTCTTATAACTTGCTTGCTCATTTGATTTTGTCTTCCTTGAGTCGACATTGACACTCTTTATAACCGGAATATCTATCTAACCTTTTTGGTATTTTTTTTACTATCACCTAAAAGTATTATTTATTATTTCCATATTATTCATGCATTTAAATTGTTTTCAATTGGATTCATGGCCAATTAAGAAACAACTAGCACTTTAGTACCACCATTTACTGGCACAAAACATTTACAATTGACGGTTTCTTATAATCAATCTCGTATTTCACAGCGTATTCTCTTCTAAAATTGTTATAAAAATATTTTTTATAACAATTTATTTACGTGCAATTCGAAAACGAAGCAATTTCAAGCTCGCAAATAATACTTAAGTACCAAGATATACGAATGGAATTGCATATTAGTAGTCACAAAGTAGTATTTTTGCTATTCGTGGTAGATATTCCAGAAGAAAAAGGTGTACTGTCAAGGAGTTGTGTAGTTATTTCTTGTTGTTGAAAGCCTAAAAAGAAGTTCCAGAGTTGATACAAGCGAAAGCTTATTTATTTATATCAATTGGGATTTCAAAATATGAAAACTAAATTATCAGCACTCACGCTGGCCATGCTGCCTCTCATTTCGGTGTCTGCAGTTCAAGCAAAAGCACCTGAGTTTGAGCAAAACACTTTACTTGTCAAGTATAAAGACAGCGCAAGCAAAATATCAAAAATGCGAGCTCGAAGCTCTGTAGGCGCTCGCATATCAGATGCAAACCGCGACGAAGTTGACGACCGCTTTAGTAATTTACTTGATGGACGCCTTGCTAAGTTTACGTTACGCGGAAAGTCAGTAAAAGAAGCACTAGAAATACTGAATAAAAATCCAGCTGTTGAATATGCAGAGCCTAACTACGTTTGGAGCAAAACGTTAATACCTGACGACCCGCAATTTGGTGATTTGTGGGGTTTAAATAACACCGGCCAAGCGGGTGGCGTTGTTGATGCTGACATCGACGCAGTAGAAGCTTGGGATGTAACAACAGGTTCAAGCGATATAGTTATTGGTGTTATTGATTCAGGTGTTGATTATAACCACGAAGACCTTGCTGCAAATATGTGGCAAAACCCTGGCGAAATTGCGGGTGACGGCATCGACAACGATGGCAACGGTTATATAGACGACATTTACGGTATCGACACAGTAAATGGTGATACTGATCCAATGGATGATGACTCTCATGGTACGCACGTAGCGGGTACAATTGGCGCTGTCGGTAACAATGGAATTGGTGTTGTTGGTGTAAACCACGAAGTGTCAATTGCCGCTTGTAAATTCCTAAGCGCAGCCGGAACAGGTTCTACTGCTGGCGCAATCGAGTGTATAGACTACTTTACGGCACTCAAAGGCAATGGCGTTAATGTTCGCGCAACCAACAACAGTTGGGGCGGTGGCCCTTTCAGCCAAGCTTTACAAGATTCAATCACTGCAGCTGGAGACGCTGATATACTATTTTTAGCGGCGGCTGGTAACTCAGGTTCTGATAACGACGCAAACCCTCATTACCCATCAAGCTACGACAACGACTCACTAGTTGCTGTTGCGAGTGTCGCACGTAACGACGGAAGCGTTGGTCATTCATTTGGTTTAACCTCAGTTGATTTGGCTGCACCTGGTGGCGCAATTTTATCAACGACTCCCGGTAACAACTATTCAGTATTCTCTGGCACGTCAATGGCAACACCTCACGTTGCTGGCGCAGCTGCTTTAGTATGGTCAATCAACCCAACGCTAACTGCGACTGAAATGAAAGACTTGCTAATGAGCACTGGTGACGACAATGCTTATGCTGATGGCCGTACGGTATCGGGTAAACGTTTGAATGTTAACAACGCTTTAGAAGCGGCTGATCCCGATCCAGGCTTCTTGTTAAACGTATCGCCTACCAATCAAGAAATTGTTGCAGGCGATTCGGCAACGTATACGTTCGAACTTAATGCAATTGCTGGCTTTAACGAAGAAATCACTTTGGCACTTGAAGATGCAACAGGCCTAGGCATGTTATCTGCCACTACTGCAATGCCTGGTGACATGGTTACTTTGGATGTAGTGACTGCTGATGACACGCAATGGGGTATGTACAGCATGTCTGTTACTGCTACTAGCGGTGATATCGAAAAAACCAAGTCGGTTAACTTGTCTGTATTACCACAAGGCTTAAATGTCTTCCCGTATGACTCTACAGATACACCGATACCTACACTACCTAACGAAGACGATCCAGATAACGTTGGCATTGATTCAGTTATTTCAATTGCTGATGACATAACTGCGTTTGGTATGTCGGTATCAGTTGATATCACCCACACTTATAGTGGCGATTTGATCATTACACTGATTTCGCCAAGCGGAACAGAAGCGGTTTTACGTTCTAACTCAGGTGGAGGTATTGACGATATTGTAGAAACCTATACAACAGATGCATTTAATGGTGAAGTAGCTACAGGCGACTGGACCTTAAATATTGTTGATACGTTCAACGGTGACAACGGTACATTAAATAGCTGGGGCATGGAAATTACCGGTATTGGTGAAGTTGCACCTGCGGCTCCTCGTGCAGCATTCTCTTATGTTGATGAAGGCTTAGAGGTGACTTTCTCTAACGAGTCAACTGACGTAAATGACGACATCGTAAGCCATTCTTGGGACTTTGGTGACGGCATGACTTCTGTAGAAGCTAGCCCAACTTATACCTTCCCAGAAACAGGTTCGTATGACGTTACGTTAACTACAACGGATGCAGAAGGTTTGTCGGGAAGCGTTACTCAAACTATTACTGTATCAAGCAACGTCATCGAAATGACCTTAGGCAGAGCAATGCTATCTCGTTTCGGTAACCTACGTGTTGATATGAGCTACACAGGCACTGACACCGACACAGTGAGTGTTTATCGTAACGGTGAGTTGCACTGGACTGGCGAAAACACAGGTCGTTACAGAGACTCTGAGCGTCGCGCTACGGGCACTGTTTTCACATATATGATATGTGACGAGACCGATGCATGTTCAGACCCATTAACGGTAACTTTCTAATCGGTTACGATTAAAAACGTTAATTACTGACTATCAAAAGCCCTGCAGATGCAGGGCTTTTTTATAAGTTATAGCGAAGTAAATTTCAGACAAAAAAATACCTGCAATTATGCAGGTATTTTCTTATGTGGTTGCGGGAGCAGGATTTGAACCTACGACCTTCGGGTTATGAGCCCGACGAGCTACCAGACTGCTCCATCCCGCGATTGTTCTGGTTTGAAGAGCAGTTGGTGTTTTGCTTTGCTCTTCAAGAGGTGCGTATTATACATAGCAAAGTTGAGTATGCAACACCAAATACAACTATTTTTTTTAAATGCCGAAACTTTAAACAAAGCCTATGTAAACTGCTTAAGGTTTAAACAACTCCATCTTATTGGCGAGCTGAAAGTCGAGTTCGCTGATGCCGTTTACATCGTGAGTGACTAAATCTACCTTGACGGTGTTATAGACATTAAACCATTCTGGATGATGCTTTAGTTTTTCGGCCCAAATCGCCATTTGGCTCATCCAGCCAAAGGCGCGTATGAAACTCTTAAATTTAAACTCTTTGTGTAACTTACCGTCTACAATCTGCCACGGTGTTTCTCCTGCAACTTCATTTAATTTTGCGAGAGAATCGACTAATTCATTTTCATTTAAGCGTTCTGTCATTTTCTTCCCCTAATTTTTTAGATTAAAGTTGATTTATTATTATGTTCTCTACATTAGTGCATTAATTACTCAGCTGACAATATCAAAGACAGAAACACACCAACCAAAGCAGGTTTTTCTCGGCCTTTAATATCAACGTATGCTTCAAACTTGTATAGTTTTCCGTTGGCTTTAGGCTCAATGTCGCGCAATGTAAACACGTAACTAATTTCATCGTTAGACCGTACAGCTTCGATAAAACGTAAATTATCAACGCCATAATTTATCATTGTCGTTGTACTTGCATCAATGGTTAGACACTCGCCAAAAAACTGCGGCATGAGTGAAACAGTCAAAAAGCCATGTGCAATGGTTGTTTGGTAAGGGCTATACTGCTTACACTTTTCTTCATCTAAGTGAATCCACTGATGGTCACCGGTAGCGTCGGCAAATGCCTGAATTTGTTGTTGTGTAATACAAACGTAATTATCGCTTGTTAATTCATCCCCGATTTTCATCTCTTCAATACGCATTTATACATAACCTTTGTTAATTTAAAATAAAACATACTATTAATTTGATTTATAAATTAAATTTACTAAAATGTTAACCCACTGTAAATACAAAAAATGTATGAGGAAGGATCTCAAAAATGAATTTGCATAGAATAGACTTAAATTTATTTGCTGTGTTTGACGCTATTTATACTGCGGGCAGCCTGACAAAAGCAGCTGACGTGCTGTGCATTACCCAACCGGCTGTGAGTAATTCCCTCGCAAGATTACGCGAGATGCTCAACGACCCACTATTTGTTAGAACTGGGCATTCTATGACCCCTACTCCTGTCGCGCAAAACATTATTGTGCCAGCTCGTGAAGCGCTCGGTTTGCTCAGAAAAAGTGTACAGCAAAGTCATATATTTGAACCGGAAACATCGGTAAAAGCTTTTAACTTTGCCAGTCGCGATTTATTAGAAGTGAGCATTATGCCCAGGCTCATGGCGAGGCTTCAGCACCAGGCGCCAAATATAACGCTCACTAACTACGAAATTAGCCGTCAGCAAGTGGTGTCTTCGATGGCGAGCGGCAACCTTGATTTTTTTGCAGACGCATCGGCCTTCAGCGATATCCATTTGAAAAAGCAGCGTATTGCAACCGATAGGTTTGTTGTGCTTGCTCGAAAAAATCACCCTATGATTAAAAATGAATTCACGATGGAGCATTTTCTCAAACTTGGTCACATTAACGTGTCTCATCGCAAATCGGGCGCAGGGCCAATTGATATCGAGCTCGATAAGCTCGGTGAAAAACGTCGAGTCGTTATGCGAGGCCAACATTTTTTGACTGTACCAAGTGCAATATCAAAAACAGACCTAATCGCCTGCATACCCTACCATTTAGCTAAACACTATGACTTAGCCATGTATGAAATTCCTTTCGAGCTTCCGGCAATAGAGTACTTCCTCTATTGGCATTTAAGTGCTGATCATGACGCCGCTCATCAATGGATGCGCGAACAAATAATGGAAGTTGCAAAAGCCTACAGCCCTAATTGACATAATTATTTTGTGTTCAATAGCTTGGCCAATTTAGTTATGTGTTTTTATACTAAGATATGGACGAGTCGATTGTTTATTCGCGTTCAGTCATTAGACTTTGGGTTGTTTAAGAAATAAACATATACCAAGGATCTACCATGAAGTTGAAAAACAAAATTGTTTTGGCGAGCGTATTCTTGTCGGCGCTGAGTATAAGTATTCAGGCAAACGCAAGCATTGAAGATGAACTTGCTAACATTTGCAATGTAGTTAAAGCCAACGATAAAGGCGAGCTACGCAAAAAAATAAAGAACGTGCAAAGCGATTACAAATTACGTTTGGGCGATTATTATGATGGCATTAGCTGTGATGGTAATAGCCTAATCAGAACCGCCATACTCAACGAAGCCGTTGATGCAGGCGAACTGCTAGTAAAGAAGATGCCAAGGAAAAAGCTCAGAGAGCCTGAGCCAGATGGAGTAGAGCTGGCAGCGTGGATTGAAACCAACGGTCTAGCGGGCAACCCAATAGCAGTTATTGTTAGCGAGCGTCTGTAAAGTAAAAAAGGTTTGCTGTGCTTTTAGATTCACAGCAAACCCTTACCTTTTCTCAATAGTAAATTTGTATACTAGCCTACCTTAAACAA
>CAZXTD010000050.1:0-26687 GCA_964643575.1 uncultured Glaciecola sp.
CAATAGCTGGGCTCAATGCCGCATATTCAGGATACTGCTTAAATTCGTTAACGATGGGTCGTAGCCAGCCTTGCGGGGTGTAACAGTGTGCGTCGATAAAGCCCACAATATCTGATTTTGCAGCTTTTGCTCCCATATTGCGGCTGTGTATCGCGCCTAATTTTTGCCCGCGCAACAAAGTAATCAGACCTTTATCGGCTAGGCTCTGTAAGGCTTTTGCACTATGGTCAGTAGAGCTGTCATCCACAACTATTAGCTCGCTCACATAGGCCTCTGAGTTTCGTAAAATGCAGTCCACCGTGTCGAGTACGTCATCCCCCTCATTGTGAGTAGGGATAACAATCGCTACGCTAAGTTTTTCTGTTTTGTTTGGCTTAAATGAATGGCTGCTGCGTTCAGATTTGCCCTGGCCATATAAAATACTCATCGTTTTATCATCCCCTGCGCCGACTCTTTTATTCGCAAAGCTCTGTCGGGCGATACTTCCAAGACTGTTTCGAGCTTATCAACAGACGCGTTGGCAATATGAGTCACGCTGTTCAGGCGAGCTTGGCGCAGTCGTTTTTGTCGTACTGGCCCCACTTCGGCAACTTCGTTGGTGGGTGTTTGCAAGCCTAAAGCTATGTCATATTCGTCAATTGATATGGTAATAGGCTCTTCTCTGCGCATTTCGCCTAGCGCTCGGTCTCGCAACTCTACGGCTTTTACTTCTGAAATACTCAAGTCTTCGGCTAGTTTTTCTGTGCCAACAAGTGCAATGTCGAGCATGCTTGCATATCCTTGCGAGCGCAGTTGCGTTTTTTCCGTTGCACTTAACAATTCTATATTATCAACGCTGCTGCCTGCGCCATGCATGGCGTCATAATACCGAATATCGATGCCGCCAAATTCGCTAGGAATGATGCCGTCGACCATAGGATAGGTTAAGCCATCGTTTCCTAAACCTGGGGCAATAGTCAAGCCTGGGTCGAGTGTGACACCATCACCAAAATAAGGGGGCATTGTAAACACACCACTGGGGATAATTGATGCCGATGGTAAAATGGTGTTGAAGGTAGGCTGAGCACTAAAACTTGGCGATACGCTAAAGCTTGCTGTAGCCGAAAAAGTAAAGCTAGGGGTCGCAGAAAACGTAAAGCTCGGCGTCGCAGAAAAAGTAAAGCTAGGGGTAGCAGAAAACGTGAAAGTCGGAGTCGCTGTTGGTGAGAAGGTAAAGCTCGGTGTTGGCGATGGCGAAGGCTCAACACATAAACAATGCAGGTACTCCTGAATCGTTTGGACCGAGAGCAAATGCTTGCGAGCCGCATAGTGTATTTCAAAAATTGAACAAGCCGATTTAGCTTCATCATCACGAGTGGTTTTGCCGACTAGCAGCTCTGCCAAAATCACGTAATCATCTTCAATGACAATGCTACCTGGGCACTCAAAATGATTAATTAGCGCTCGCGCTAGCCTCGCTTCTCCAAATATTCTGCCACCTTTGTTTAGAACAGTTTCTACCGCTTCACAGGGTTTAGCCGCAGCATTATGCACAGCACTTAAACTATCAATAATATCCAAACTCACGCCACTGCAAGTACGGCTGTATTGCATAGTGTTACCTGGGTGTCGACATTCCTCAGGTAACGATGGCTTCGGGTCGCTGTCTCGTTCTGTATAACGTGCAATTAAATATAGTAACTGCGGCGGGTTTTCAGAAACAATGGGGGCGTCTTCGTCGCGCGGGCGCCCGCTTGGTTCAATCGCCTCAATATCGCCTTCGCACTTGCCTGGTGAATAGCAACAAAAAGGTGCAATCAGGTTTGCTAAATCGACCTGATCTATGGCGGGAATATGCAGATGCTGACCGCTGGGTAATATCGCAAAACCCTTGCTAATTTTTACTTCTGTGGCACTCAGTTGCGCAGGTAAAGCCCCGCAAACTATACCCCAACCATGCAGGTAACGGTTAAGGTCTTTATCACGCTCAATATGAAACTGCTGCTCTAAACTGAGATCGCTTGCAGATAGCTGCTGACGATCGAAGTAACGAGGCCGTTTGTGCTGGGTAAAGTAAATACTCATATCAGTTCTCCCTATCCTTCTTTACCCATCCAAAACCACGACTCAAACACGCCGCCGGGCACTTGATTGCCTGAACTTAAGCGGCCCAACATATGATTACCGTCAAGGAGTAACTCGCGAGATTCATCAAAAACAAACTCTGCTTTTAACACGACTTTTAATTTAAGACCCGCTATTGATACATTAAAACCATCGAGGGGTCTTAAAACAAAGCCCTGTGCTTCTTTCTGCCTGTCGGGCTGTTCTATTTCGTACTCTCGAATAAGCGGGCGCTCTTGGGTTTCCCCTAAATCTTCAAAACTCACCGTCTCAATATTGATACTCGAAATAGGCGCGCACGACATAGGAATACGGGTCCATGTTAGGGTGTTAGATACGCCTGAATTATCCAATTGCGCGGGTACTTCAAGATAAGCTTCAAACACGCAGCTTTGGGAATTATTTTCTGAAAATTGATAACGTGAAATTATGCTGCCTTGCAATACTGGCTCTTCAAACGCGATGGCAATTTCAAAGTTACTGGTGCCAAATTCTTCTGAGCTAGTATCGTGCACCCAACTCAAAGCACGAATTTTGTTGGTTTTTTCAAAGCCGCCCGGGTCGCCTTTTTCGCCTCTATCCCCCTTTTCGCCTTGCTCACCTTGTAATCCGCGTTCACCTTGTTCACCCTGCTCGCCTTGCTGTCCTCTTTGGCCTCTCAGTCCGCGTTCGCCCTGTTCACCTTGAGGCCCTGCTAATCCGGTACGCCCTCGAGGACCCGGCAAGCCGGTAGCAAAACCTTCATCGAGCATGCAGTTAAGCACCTCCATAATGGTATGATTGCTCGCCACTACTTGCCGAAAACTTAAGTTATCGATTTTAGCTTGGCTGTCGGGGTCGCTATAGTTTTGCGGCTCGAGCATTCTGTCGCCAGGCATATAGCCTTCTAAATGTCCTAGAACAACCATGTGCTCTTGGTGATCGCCAGTCTCAGCGCCTGCACCAGAACAATCAGCATTGTCTTCGCATGAAGGGCAGCCGTCTATCACTGCGTTGAATATTTCGCCGCAGTTGGCTTCTTCAACATCTAACACTGCCACCAAACCTCTGTTAGGCTCGGCTTCAGGGTCAGTATCTGCTGCGCCAATATATAAACGTCGGCCTGCCGCGTTCAAACTAACAAACTGCGCATCACCATTAACACTGATCTTCTTGCTCAAAGCGTCAACAGGTTCTGACTCATCTACGCGAATGACTTCGTCTATAGACACCACCGCCATCTCGCTCACGCTTTCGTCTTCGCTAATAGGTGCAAGAGGCATATATGCCCATTTTTCAGTCGCAGATACAGCAAAATCGTTGCCTCTACCTGAAACCTTGCCTCCAATGCCGCTGGCCAAGAACGACTGGGTTTCGCGGCGCCATTCAAAGCGTCGCAAAATAGTCTTATTGCTATCTTCTATATAGGTGCTAACAAAAACAAAGGTGTTGTCTGCTAAACTAGTTTGAATGGCTAAAACACGCTCAGCGTCGTCTACGCCCGGTAATGTGCTGCTAATAACCGCGCCATCATCGCCGCCGAACATGCGCGATACATTGACCGCAATGACACCTTCGCTGCCTTGTGCTTCTCTATTGGCCACAAATACAAATAGGCCATTAACGTCGAGTTTCAATATGCTGTTAGCACGAAAATTGTTGGTATTAATATTGTCGATTGGCAGCTCAACCCTATGACTTTGCGCCGGTCCGCTTTTGTCTGGAAAGCCGTTGCCTGCGTCACTGCTCAACCAAGTATTAAGCTCGCTTTCAGACCATGCGTACAAATTGCCAGAGCGCAAACCTAAGGCGAATAAAGCGCCGGTGGTGGGAGATATCGCCAACTTGGCTTTTTCGCCTAAATCGATATAGGCGATGGGGTCTGCGTTGGCTTGGATATCACTTTCGCGATAAATCGCAATGCCGCTTATGTCTTCAAATGGCGTGTCGCTGGCCAAACCTTCGTCACTAAGATACAAATTAGCCCCTAAAGGCGACACAATAAGGTCTTCTGGATTACGCCCGCCATTAAGCGCGGTAATTAAATCGTGATTGTCGGCTCTGTAAACGAATATTCTTGATAACCCCCCCTCTTCATTAGGCTGAGCCGCCACGTAAATTTGCTGTAGCTGATTATCAACGGCAACGGCTTTAGGCCGCTGATCGGCAAAGTTAATAGTATGCAACCAGTCAAGACTGGCTTCTATGGGCGGGCGCACAAGCGCTGTACTGCCGGGTGCTTTTGCCTTTATGACAAACTCAAAACACTCCTCAATTCTGTTTGCCGCTTGGCGCATATCTGCACAATCACAATCAGGCAAAATCACCGGCACTTGCTCGGCTTCGCGGTCTACATACTGCACACCCACCAGCAAATCTACAGGCTCTGTAATCGATAATTCAGCCTGTTCAATTAGCTTGGCGATATCAATCGCTTCGTTTTTGGTGAGCACTATCTCGCGGCCACAGCAGTCGAGGGCAACACCCGACTCTGCGTATATAAACGTGCTTTGACAATCAGGTGAAGGGTGCTGTTTAAGCTTTAATCCACACACTGTGCCGCTGCCATGTAATACTGAGTTGAGCATTCGTCGCTTGGCAATGTGATACACCTGCTCGTCGACAAAATCTCGCTCAACAAGCAACTTGCCATTAAAATAGTGGTTTCTGCTGTGCTTATTTAATCCGCAGGGGATACACGTCATATCATGTTTTGCCATTGCCTTTCCTCTAGCTAGCTAGTTAGCTCCAAATTTGCCTTGTGACTTCCTTTAGGCGTAATTTCTTTTGCTTATTTGGTTTTACTTATTTGGTTTTGCTTATTCAATTGTGCAAAGCCCCTTTGGCGCTTTGATGTAAAAATCCTTGGGACTTCAATTGCGAAGATTGACCCAAAGTAAATCCTGAACCTTTTGCGTCGGGGTAATGCCCTAACCATGTATCGATGCCAATAGATGACTGCTGCCCCACTCGTAAACCGGGCGAAATCACACAAACTCTAAACCCAGTGTGCGCTGGTTTTTGCGCAGTTATTACCGCTTCTAAAGTGTCAAACGCTTGCTGATCAGGGACAGCGCTTGCAGGCACAATGACACTAAACCAATGAGCAACTTGCGATGCGTCGGGTGTAAATGGTTTTTGTCCAATAAACCACTTTGAGCCGCTATCACACGCTATATCTTCTTCGATTTCGAGTTGCTCTCTGAGTCGATAATGTTCGATGATGCTTGGCTGCTCGCCACTTAAGCCAGTGTGCCATTGCAGCATTTGTTTTAAGCCTTGCAGTGTGCCGCGCATTTGGTAATACGAGAGAGAATTGGCAATCATTTCGCGGCGGGTTTCGACTGGCCATTCGGCTAAAAACGTCCAATTAAACCATGAGCCTAGCCAGCTTAAAAAGTCATTTGATGACACCGTTTGTGGGTCAAGGTATTGGTTAAAGTCGCGCGCCAACGCACTAATTTCAGCTTGGACGGTATCAAAGTAACTCAGCCACCGATCTAAAAAATCTGCACTTTGTGGGTCTTGTCGATAGGGTTCAGGTAAAAAAGCAAGGCTGCTTTCGCGGTCTGAAAATATCGAAATATCATGTATTTGAGGTGTCGCGATGCCGTCGCCATACAGGCCAATACGTAGCGTTAAATATCGTCCTTTACCACTTTGAATTAATGCCTCAAGCCCTTGAACTTGATTATCCAGCGCACGGTCGTTTGAGTTATAAAGTAGCGGCTGACTCCAATCACTTTCAAAAATATTAGCGACATCTATCGGCTTGTCACTGGTAAAAGTTTGCAGCGTAATTTTACAGACTACAGGTATGCTGGCGTTTAACACCACTCGATGCCACTGGCTGCCCAAATTTCCGCTATCAAATGGTGTGGTAAAATACTCACCTACCCGGGGCAAACGCAGCACTTTTGGGCGTGTTAGTAAGCGCATATTGGTCGTCGCAATATTACCAATACTATCAACTTGAATATTGCGTAAGTACCATGGCTCGCAATTAGGTCGAGACTTTTGCGTGTATGTGAGTAGGTCTTGCTGGTCATCAGTTTGCACAATACCTAGCGGCGGACGAATAAACGAAAGCGCAAACACAAACTCAGCGCTGGCCTTGCTTTGTATGACTTTTCCCTTTGCATCAAGGGCGAATACTTCCATTTGCTGTTCGCATAAAACAATTAGCTGATTATCAATTGTTTTGGCAAGTGCACTAGGCGACTGTATACCTGTGTCTTGCGCACAATAGTCGGGATCTCTATGCCATAAATAATCATATTTAACGATGCGTGCTTGGTTTTTATAGGCAATATATATATTGCCTTTTTCATCCAGTTCTAGCGCTTGCGGTGACTTGCCCGGCGTAAAAATAGAATGGCGTACTCGCAAGTCGGGCCAACTCATTATTAACACCCTATGGTTACCGCTATCGGCAATAACAAGTTCGCCGCTTTGCGATAACTTGATGTCTAATGGTTTATGTAAATGATAAAAAGGCGCTTGCGCCTTAGTTTGAGCGTCGTTCAGACAGTCTTCGGTTTCATGACCTTCATCACTTTTGTTATTCACTTGATTGGGCGTTTGCCACAACTCCCTGAAACCAGTAGGCAGCCCATGATGAAGGTCATGTTTCTCGTTCGTTGACTGCTCGGAAGATAAAGTGTCGTAGTATAGAACTCTGTTGTTTTCACTATCGGCGACCAACATAAAACCACTCTCAGAAATGGCAACGCCGCGCGCTAAGGTTTTACCGCCAAAGCTGCCAAAAGGCTCTTTGGGCGAAATTGCATACTTGCCTTGCTCACCTAGCCGCAGTGTTTGCTGGGATATGTCTTCTAGCAATCCGTAGGAGGCCTCATGGCTTTGCCAAGCCAACTGCTGATTTAACAAGTTTGAAGGCGTGGTGGTTGGCCTGAGCTTGTTGTCGTTGTTCGCAGTTTGCGAACTAACAAGCTTGGCGTGATTCGCCCCAGAGTTAAGTGCGTTCATAACTCACCTGAATATTCATCACATCGCGAGATAAACTCAATAAATGCCCGGCATCCACAGCAATGTAGTCAGTACAAGCAACGGTGCTTGTACCTGCCAGTTTAAGCGCTAGCGAAAACACCCGTTTAACGCCTTCAATTTGCTGCAACATGCTGTAAATTTCTGAAAAATAAATATCCTCGCCAAATGGCCAGCCTTTGCCTTCGTTACCGCCAATTAGCGGATTAAAAAACGAGAGTAAGCGCTCTGAAGCATAGGTACTTACCTGCTGCAAATCTGCGCTTTGCTTGACCTTAAGTTGTACCGATAATTCGCTGATATCGACATAGCGAGGGCCCGTCACATAAAGCTCGGTGGTGATTAAGCGCTTATTGTTAAGGTGAGCACACACGGCTTTAAGCTGAGATTCGCTTGGCTCTGGCTTAGCTTGCTTGGTATTATTGGGTAATACCACCATAGTGACTGCGCCTTCTTGCGTTACAAAATTATGTGCATCATCTAGCGCAGTTTGCGCAAGCGCATAAGCGCTATGAATGTTCACGTTGGGCGTTTGCCGAGTAAAAAAAGCAAAATCATCGGCAGTCACCGCTCGAGTGCTCGAGGCAAAAGTTTGCGGTGCGCGCTGCTTAGCTTGCTCAAGAGTTTCTGCATCTTTACCGTCGCTCACAGAGCGCGGGTTGGTCACGCCTTTTACGTTTGTCAGACTGGTTTTGAGCTTTGTTAGGGTGTCAATGGCAACATTGCCTTGGCTGCCGCCGCCATAACGGTATCGCGTGACTTTAACTTGCGAGTTGGCCACCGGAATTTGACCTTTAACACCGTCGCCAAACCATACTTGGCCCGATATAGGATCCAGGCGATAGACTTGGCTAAAACTCGTAATATCTACCGCACCAAAATCATCTATGCGTTGCCATTGCTGAACTTCCCCTGCTTGCACTACCACTAAGTCAAAATCGGGGGCGAGTTTGTTTTCAGCGTTAAGTTCTACATACACCGGTGTTTTTGCCACTTGAAACGTTTGACTCGGGCGCGCATCCGAGACCCCAAGCACTTCCTCTAAGCGAGTTACAGCAGCAGTTGCAGGTACTCGGTTAAGATAAAAGCCGTTTAAGAGACTCGCCGAATAGTCTGCATTAACTACTTTGACCTTAAGCCAAGCCATTGCTTCATTCGGCGCAGTAGGTGTTGAGTAGCCAAAATCTCCCTCTAGCATGGCATCTTGGGTTTCTTGACTAATGCGGATTAAGCCAACGAAAGGTTCGAGTAAACCATGTAATTCAACTAAGTTCTGACTTGCCTCTTGCAGAATTTCAGGCAGTAAAGCGCCACTATCGATTACGCCGCTTAGCATGGCGACTAAATCGAGATCGGCGATGTTATCGGCGGTATAATTAAGGTCGGTATCGAGCAAGTCACCCAAAAACTCGTGTCCGCTGGTGGGCAGTTTTTTCAAGCCTAGGCCCAACCAAAAGCTGCGGCTCATGGCTTGCAAACTTACTTGCGAGATATTGGCTGGAATAGGCAGATTTAAGTAACCGGTTTTACTTAGCGCTTGGCTGCCGTCTACCGGTGGGAACAGGGTTTGCCAGCCACTTGCATCCGTTCCATTAACCGTGAATCCTGATGCATGATCTGAGCCCACATACACTTGCCATTCTAACGACTTGGTTAAAGCGTCTTGCTCAAAACCTAACTTACACTGCGTGCTGGTTGGCCCGCTAATAAGCTCATTGTTTTGGTCGTTGTCGTATACTTCACTTGCGCTTACGGCAAGCTCGAGTTCGCCTTCCGGAAAAATTTGTTGGCTGTAGTCTTGCTCTTTTTTACGATGTGGACGCAGCAATATACCAATAATGCATTCGTCTCCCACTGCAGGTGATTCGCTAAAGGGGTAAAACGAAGCATCTAATTTGGCCGTTTTTAGCTTGTCGTCGTATTGGCTGATTAAGGCTTTTTCGCGGGTGCTGTCACTTGCTTCTGCAGGCGTAATAATAGCGGCAATAGATGCATTAATTGCACGTAAGGTGCGGTCGGTTTCAAAGGTAACCGGCACCGACAAGTCAGGGTCGTCGGCTTCTATTTGGGCTGACTTTGGAATAAAAAAGCTCAAGGGGTCGGTGTCGACATTGTCGAGTTTTTGCAATGAAAACTGTAAGTCGGTCGTTGCCGCTCTTGCCGGACTTGCTTGAATGTTGAGTAAATTCAAAAACTTTACATAGTGTAAATCGGGCACTCGATTAATTTCATGCAGCAGTGTTTCGGTCAACCAAGCTTGTAATTTCACTATGGTCATGCCTGGGTCGGCATCGTTAAAGTTGGTCCATTCTTGGGTGTAACGCGGAATACGCTCTTTGGCTTCTTTAACCAGTTGATCAAAGCTACGTGTATCTAAATTGGGGGCTTGTAAGGGCATTTAAACGGCTCCTTCGTTTAAGTAAAACGGATACACAATGTTGTGTTGGGCATTGTTAGCTCTCACCCGGTAATCCACTTCAACTTGTAATGCGTTTGGGGTATCTGGGCTCGCTTGTGCTTGCACGTCAAGCACATCAATGCGCGGCTCAAAGCGCACCAGCGCTCTTTGAACACCCTGAACAATGGCAGCCACTGTATTTGGGTTATTGGGGGCAAATAGGTAGTCATGAATATTGCAGCCAAATTCAGGTTCCATTACCCGTGAACGCAAGGGCGTGCTTAAAATTATCCATATACTTTGTGCGATGCTTTCTTCTGCTTCAGCGTAAGATAACGAGCCTCGGCCATTCAGTCGTACTGGGAACTTAAAGCCTCTGCCTAAAAATTCAGCCATATTCAGTCTCCCACCAGTACCGAGGGCTCTGCTGACAACACAGTGCCCGAAGCAACACCATCGTTTTGCGAAGTTGTATCGCTAAACCTAACTAAACCCTGTCCGCCATAAAACACGCTAGCACTGGCTTGGGTCATCGTGCACGCGCCAGAATTAGCTGAGCCATCAGCAGCTTCATCGCCTGAGGTGGTTTCCACTTCTGAATTCTCTAGCAGCACCGGTTTGCCTTTCACAAACAAACCGTTACCCTCGTCCGATACTGGCTTGGCTGCGCTCAAATCAGCGATACTCGGATAAGGAATGGGCACGGTTGATGGTCCAACGACCGTGTTACATACGTTCGGAAAAGCAAAAGCAATGTTTTCAGCGGTCGCGATAGGTTTAGCCATACTATGTTGCTCCTTCGGTAAATGCTTGGCGTACTAATAATTGGCGATAGCGCTCGCTTGGCATGCTTTGAAAAGGCCAATAGCCTCGCCACACCAAATAGATATCTGTTTCGTTTTCGCCTATCACCACAGTGTCGAGCGCAAAGTTTTGAATACGGGTTATCTTCCACTGCGGTAACTCGTCTTTATTGCTGCCTTTGTAATAATATAAAAAGCCCTCAGGTGGTGGGTCGGGCAAGGTAAATCTAAAACGCTCAACTTCGGTGTCTTCATCTGCTGCATCGCTGAGTTCAGTAATAATAATTTGTTGGTCTTGTTGTAAGTTTTGTTGAGCGTAATTAGCTTGCGCAAACTCGCGTCTATAGCCATTAAAAAATGCGTTTTGAAACGTCGACAAATTAGGGGTATCTGGTGCCGGATTGGGTGGCGCAATAGAGAAGTCGGCAAGGTCTTTTCGCGGTGCAGTGCCCTTGGGCTGCCAGCCAAATACATGCTCTGCAGCATCAGCATCAATATTGTCGGTCGCAGTTGAGGGCACAGTACGAGATAGCCAAGTACGTTGCACGTTACTTTCATCTTGATGCTTGAGCCGATAGGTCATATTGCCCATTGGAGCTGCAAGATAAACAATATCTGGCTCGGGTTTAACTACCGCTAAATCACTTTCGTAAAAATTGACCTGTACTGTTTCACCATCAAATTCAAGTTCTGTGAATTCGTCCTGCAACTTAATATCTTTGTTGGTATCGCTTGAGATTAACTGACTGCCAACCCGCTCATACTGCCGTTTTGCAATCACTACGCCAAGCTGCTCTGCAGCATTTGGAGCAAAGCTAGGCTCGTTAGCGCGCCTAAAGCCAGTTAAAAATAATCCGCTTGCGCCTGTGGCTTCTGGGAATATCGTCTGCATCAGGGGTTCAACTCTATGGGTGTGCCAACAGCGGTAAGATCAGAGCCCGCTTCTATCAAAATGTTGCCACTGGTGGTGATGCTAATTTCTCCTTCACTGGTAATGCTAATACCGTCTTTATTCATAACGATGCTATTGCCATGGCTGTCACTTATTTCGATGCCCTCTTCACCCTCGGTATCGTTAAGTACGATTTTGTTTTCGGCTAATGTTTGTATGCCGCGCTGACTCACTTCTTCTAGAGGCAATTCAGTATCTTTATTCCACGTAAAGCCGACAATATAAGGCTGCTCAAAATTCCCCATATTAAAGGCGATTACGGCTTCGTCACCGACTTCAGGCAAAGTAAGCAAACCTCTTTTGTCACCGGCCATTGGGCTAACTAAACGACACCACGCGCTCTCAGGTTCGCCACTTAGCCAAGGGTAGGTCACTTTAATACGCCCCATACTTTCTGGGTCTTCTACATTGGTCACTATACCCACGACCACACCGGGAATGGATTTCATTCTATCCATTTACAATCTCCATTCTGGCGCTAAAACTGGTGGTATAACCGCTCTGGTCAATTTTATGGATGCTTTCATTCACCAAGTATTCAGCAGAGTAACGATTGCCTAAGCCGCTTAAAGCGATTTTTACGCCGGCTCTAATTTGGCTTTTGCCAAGGGTCGCACCCGAGCCGGTGATAACTTGCTGGACTATTTTGCGCAACGCCGCTTTGGCCAGTTCGGTGGCCGCTTGCTCGCTCGACACGGGTTGTTCAGTAATTTCTTCGATGGCGTTTTCGGCCGCAAATTCGAGTTGTTCAAGTAGTTTGCTGTCGGGCATTTGAATATCAAGATCAGACCATTGAGCTTCGCCCACAATGGCTCGATTACTACCACTCTCTAAAGGGTTCCAACCACGTACAACAACCTTTTCTTTCAAGTCTTTTAGTTTTAAAACGGGGGTAAACTGAATCAGAGACTTGCCCCAACTCAATTCAAATTCTTGCGCTTGTGCCTTCACCCCAAAAAACAGTTTGTGCTGATCAGGGTCGCGGGTATCTACAAATAAGTCGTAGCCAAGCTTGCGCGACAAACGCATCAAAAAAACGATGGGATATTCGTTATTCATGCCGATAAATTCGATAACTTCTTCGCTGCTAGCGGTAGTTTCGATCGGTATGTCTAAGCCCAAAGCAATCTCACTGGCGATTTCGCTAGGAGTTTTATTTTCAAAGGTGAGGCTTTGCTGAGTGCGCTGCAAGTCAAACAACAAATTTAGCACACGCACAGTTAACAATGGCGCGCCTGACGCTGGGAAACTCACAGCCGCCGACACCACTTTGCCCGACATCATTCGTGTGAGTTCGGTTGCGCCGTAATAGCCCATGTATAGTTCGACTTGTGCACCGGGCTCAAAATTAGGGATGTCTTCGCTAGAACCAGTGACTTTTTTCAGCTGGCCGTTTTCATCATAAGGACTGCTGTACTTCGTGGTGTTTAAAACCGGATCCCAATCGTGCAAGGTAAATTCGAAGGCGTCCAAATTTTCAAGGTCGTCTTTGTACGAAACCTGAATCACATCTTTTACAACATTATTGCCCAAGTTTTGCCCTTTGAGCTTGAGCACAAACTGCGGGGCAAAAAAGGTTTCGTTGAGGTAAATTGCTTCAGCCATAACAGTCACACTATTGGCGGTAAAGACAATACCGCCCCTGAGGTCAGTGCTCGGGTATTGCTTATGTTATTGGCGTCAGCAATCACCCGCCAATACGAGGCTTTGCCGTATGCCTGATACGCAATTAGCGGTAAGTTTTCGCCTGCTTGCACAGTATGCAGACGAGTATGGTCCGACGATTGTAAGTTAAGCGCCTCTAGTTGTTCTTCGACACTACGATATTCACGCAGGGCCAAATTAACCACCGCACGCAATGGCACGCCGTTAGGATTAAATAAGGTATATTTGCGATTGCAGGTGACCACGATACAATCAAAAGCGGGGATTGGCCGCACGCTTTGGTCGTTCCTTAAGCCAGGTAAATCGGTTCCCCACAGCACTCTTACAATAGGCGGAGTATGCAAATTACCTGAAATTTTTACCAGTTGATAAAAGGAATCAACAAGTTCAGTGACCGATTCTGAATCAACACCTGTGCCGTTGTCGGTGCTATCAAAAAATAGTTCTAATGCGAGTGTTTCAGCGCTTCCTCGCACAAACTGCAAAATAGGCGCGTCGAGCCCGGGTATATTGATGTCTGCATAGTTGGCGGTTTGCCCAAAGGTAAGCTCTTTGGGGTTATAGCTAACCTCGATAGGATCGCCAATCGTATTTTTAGCATGATCGAGTTTCTGAAAGCTTAACTTGGCCATGTTAACGTATCGCTCCTTCGCTTAAGCCGCGGTCTTGCTCCGAGAGTTTATCGAGGCTTTGCTGCTGCTGAATTTTACTGGCCACGGCTCGCGTGATGATTTCGAGCATTTCAGGCGTAAGTAGAGCTTCAGCATCGGTCACGCTGATGTTTGCCTCTACTTCATTTATTTTGACCTGCGCCATGTATAAATTCCTTCTAAAATTATGATTCAACAAAACGCTTAATTAGCGACCTCTTCCCTTACCCAATAACTTTTAGTTAACTCTCTTGCTATCCTGCAATTGCACTTTTAATATCATCGAAGGCTTTGCCAGGCGACATCGACAGCGTGAGCTTTTCGTGTGCAATTTCGATACTTTCAAAAGCAAGATTGCTATTGCCTGCGTTTAAACTTGGCCCTGTCCATTTAATGGGAATGCCGCGTTCAAACGACCACACTTTAATAGGCACTCTCGCTTCGTTAGCTAGGGCAATCAAACCATTTCGCCTTTTACCCTCGCCGTTTAAAAATGACTCATACCAGAGCCACAGATCTTCACCTAAACCCACTCCACGTTTAAGCGTGAGGTTGCTGAAAGTACTGCGGGTAGGAAACTTATGCACTCTGTCGTTTACGCCGCCTTCTTGATATTCTTCAACGCTTAAACTGGCATCTAAACCGCTGCATTCACTGAAGCCCCCCAGCAATACACTGCTCGCGCCCGACACCACTGAGGTAAAAGCACTGCTGTCATCAATCAGCGAAATATAAAAATTAAATGCTGGTAAGGGGGTTGTGATAAGTGCGCCTATACTCATGAGTCGGTAACCTCCAATGCATCAAGGGTAAGACCAATTCGAACATTGATATATTCGAAAGGCACAGATGGCGCTATTGCGATATCAACAATTAAGCGACCATCATCGCGCACGGCCTGCGGATTGTTATCGAGGTCGCATTTCACGATAAAGGCCTCATCCTGCTTGCTACCCGCAAAAGCACCTTGGCGCCATAAGCGCGCTAAAAATGCCGTGCATGCTTGCACAACCGCTTGGCGAAGTATGGTCGTATTAGATTCAAATACGGTCCACTGCAAAGCAATCTCTAAGCTTTTTTCAACGGCAAAAAATAAACGTCTAACAGGTAAATATCTCCATTGAGCCTCGCTACTAAGGGTACGCGAACCATATATGCGAATGCCTTGTCCTGCCCTCGCTTCAATGGCGGTAATTCCCTCGGGAGTGAACAAAGCAAGTTGCGTTTTATTTAACGATTGAGTAAGCCCTTTGGCATAGCGCATACGAATATTCGCGCAAGACTTGTACGGACCAGTTTGCAAGTCGCTTTGCGCCAATAGACCCGCAAAATGGCCGCAAGGAGGCACTAAGCGGGCCTCACCATCTAATGTACTCGGATTTGGCACTTGCAACCAAGGATAAGCAAGCGCGCCAGTATCTGCGCCACCTAATTGAGCTCGCCATTCTCGAATTTCTTCTATCTTAGTATTGTGATGAGGTGAATCTAGAAGCGCGATTTTATATTGACCGATAATCGCTGGGTTTAGCATGGCCTTTTGTACATTTAGCACCTCAAGCGAGTTTAAGGCTCGCGGCTGATTAAGCGGCGCTATATTTAAGTTGTAGGGCTGACTACTAGCCTGAATTTCGGTTAATGCTGGGACCTGAATTTCAGCAGACTCAAAACCGGGTTTGCTCAGTCTTAATGTGCGTAAATCAAAGTCAAGATCGCTAAATTCAAAACCGCCATCTACCTGAGTAGTCGTTTGCTGGCCTGAGCCTAATTCAATCACTAGCACACCCTTTAAGGCTTGTTCAGGGTTGCTACTTCGGTCAGAAACATAGCCTTTAATTGCCCCCAACTTTTTGGGCGCCAAGTCTGCACAATCTATTTTTTGAATATCTGCAACAAAGGCTTGTTCGAGGCGATTACTGTTACCTAGCACGAGATCGGGTGCGCATAGCGTGCTGACTTCATCTACTTTGCTTAATTGGCTAAGCGCATCTAGGTAGTGAATGTCTGCAATTTGCAGCAAGCCATCTTTACCTAAGTGTAGTGCCTGTCGGTCGGTGCGCGCAGGCCATGTGCTTGGGTTACTGTAGTCATCATTTGCTGGGTTACTCAAGCTCAAGGAAATATAATTGCTCTCACGCTTGATGATCTTATACATGCTACGGCTATGGGCTGGGTTTGGGCTTAAACCTTCAAAATTTTCAACGACTCTATTTTCGTACTCAACTTGAACATCAAACTCGATGCTTTCAATTTTTAACAACTGCTTAAGGTCAAAATCATAACTTATATCAGAGATGGGGGTTTGCCATTCGATGCTTTGACTAAAGGGATTAAAACTTTTAATAGCAATAATAAAACTTAAGTCTTCGACTGTACCAGAAGCGTGCACTTTTCGCTGACTGATGCGAACAAGACTGTCTTTTTCTAAGCCGACAAGACTGCCATGAAAGGTTTCAGTGCCATCATCGCTAATCGCAATTACGTCGGTACTAAGCAGACTACGAGGGACAATACTCACGGCAATATTGTTACCCCAAAAGCCCTTATTCTCCATACTTTGGTTTGCTTGGGCTTGCGTAAAATATTGCAAAGCGGCCGAGTCTGGCACTGCATCCGTTTGATTGTTTTGTAAGCTTAAGGCCCCAACGTTGAAAGCTGCTTGAATACTAAAAAAATTAGTTGACCCACTATCCTGTGAGCTAATTTGAGCGATGGCGGCTGCGCCCTCGCTGTCAGTAATACGCAAGATGTAACAAGCCACACCGCCGTTTTCAAAAAAGCCTTTTACCGCCACGGCTAAGTGCGTATCAGCCAAAGGTTGACCATAGATACTCAAAAATTGCCGCCAAGAATTGACTCTCAAGGGCAAGTCACAAGGGCCTTTTTGCGCGTAACCAATAAAGGCAGCAATGTCTGAACGCGCAAGTGCAAACTGCAGCTTTTTAGCTTGCAGTGTTTGCAAAAACACGCCCGGTGCATTGTTAAATTGATTTCTAGCTTGTTCAATCATTTTTGTTACCGTTTATTGTCTGTAGACATAGCATTTACAGGCGCATTTAAGCCGCTATACAACATAACGTAGGTCTTCAAGAGCGATTTCTATGGACTCTATTGCCACTTCATTTGCAGTCGCATTAAGTGCAGGACCTTCGTATTTGTTTGGCCATGCTTCAAAGAACTCCCAACGAATAGCCGGCTCTCTGGCCTCATTGAGCATGATGATTGCACCTGCTCTGCGTTCGGTAAGTCCGTCTATCACGGTTTTGCGCCAAAGCCATAGTTCATTGTTTTGGGTAAAACCGCGTTTTAGCGTGATGTTACCTACTTTGCGTAGGCCTGCGAGCTTGCGCACTGTATTCACATCGCTACCTTCTCGGTATTCAACGATGTCAGTTTCGGTATTAATGCCGCTCACTTCGCTAAAGCCTGCAACCGAAGTATTTTCAATTTCTAGTAAAAAGTTGTATTGCAATAATGGGTTGTCCATTACCTGTCTCCTTGGGTATTACTTTGTTCGTTAAGCTTTACGCTGGCCTTAGGCCTGTTGCGCAAATGCGATTCTTATTCTGTTTTTTTTCAGCAGCAAGGCTTTATGCCGTTGCCTCTCGTGTTTTTTGGCCTATACGGATAATCACAAATTCTGCAGGTTTCACAGCAGCAACACCCACCTCAACAATAAGCCTACCGTTGTCGATGTCGGCTTGCGTCATGGTCACGTTGTAGCCAACGTTAACAAAAAAGGCCTCTTCTTCTTTCACGCCCTCTAGACCGCCGTTGCGCCAGACTGTGGCTAAAAAGCTTGAAATAGACTGCTTAACGCCAGCCCATAAATTTTCGTTGTTAGGTTCAAACACCGCATATTGCAAACCGCGTTCAATGGATTGTTCTAAGAATAAGAACAGTCGACGCACTGATACGTACTTCCATGAAGCATCGCTACTCAATGTGCGTGCACCCCATAAGCGCAATCCTCGATTAGCTGTTCTAAAATCTCTAAAAGCATTGATGTTGATAGGGTTCAGAATATCATGCTCGCCTTTGGTTATTGCACTTTCAAACTGCAATATTCCACGCACGACTTCGTTAGCTGGGGCTTTCCATACGCCGCGAGAAGTATCTGTGCGGGCATAAATTCCCATTACATGACCTGAGGGTGCTATGCGTAATAAATCGCCTTTTTCTCCAAATTGGTCGGCTACCACCAACCAAGGGTAGTAAATAGCGGCTCGTGTGGTATCAAAGTTTTGGCGATGTGTGATGGCGTTTGCAAGGTTGGAATCGCGCGGTGTTTCGATAACTGCAAATCGATATCGCATATATTCGCAATGCCCAATAAGCGCTTTTTGAACTGCCACTGAAGTTTGACCGGGCACGGCTACCATACTAATGCTTTCTTCATTTTGCAGGCTGTGAATACCACTGCGTTGACCCGGCAGTGGCGACCCGATGAATGTGAGGTCATCAATATTGTCCAAGTCGTCAGTGCCTGCTGCAAGAGGGCGATTAATTAAGCTCGCCAGCATAGACGCTCTGTTAGGTAAGGCTGCTGCTATTGGCTCGCCGGTATTATCAAAAGTAAGATCGCTCAAACGCACTAAACTAGACTCTCCACTGTCGCTAGCATCGCCTGATGAGCGGTCAAAACTACCCACTATTTTTGGCCCGTAACGGAAATGATTAGGATGCATTCCTAAGCTTTCAAATGTTTCAGCTTCGACTACTTTTTCGTTTTCAATCCGTTCAACAATTAAGTCGTATTCGAGTGATGTGGCCTCGGTGCCAGCAGGCGCTGCTGCTGTAAACTGGCCTTCAAAAGTGACTTCGTTGGTTGCACGATTAACGGCAACTACCAATAACACATCGCTCACCACACCCGCGGTACTAAAAGCGACGTAGCTACCCGCGTTGATACCAAATAGTGCTTTGAGTGTTACCACATTATCGTTGATACTTGCGCCTGTGCCTTCTACCTCGGTGATTAACACGCTATTTTGCCGTGTTCGCGCTTGCACGGTATTGCCCCATAACCCTTGATATCGCGCTCTCACTTGTAACATAGGAACTTGCTTTTGCACGCTTACACCTGCGCCATGATTATTCACTAAAGGGGTAGCAACGTTTAAAGTAATCGTGCTGGGAATACTGCGCACAACAGCTAATTCAGCACCATTTATTTGCACCACATCATCAACGCTAAAGCCGCTAATATCATCCACAGCAACACTATTATCGCCGGGGTTAGCATCTACAGTTAGTGTCTGTGATGTTGCGCCATCTGCAACGGTAACAACATGCACAGTAGTTGTTGCTTGAGGGTGATCAAAGGCAAGGCTAGACTCTTCAATGTCAACGGTAGCAGCGGCAGCAATGGTGACATACTCTGTAATATCGGGGTCACTGCTATCGCTTATTCTTAAAATTTCGCCTGCTGTTCGAGCGGCGACTTCTGTGGCACTTAGCATCAACTGCCCGCCAGCGTTCATATCACCTTCTATTTCTGCGCTTAAATCAGCGCCGTCGGTGACGGTTTGCTCGACCACTGCATCGCCAGTGCTAGCGCCAATGGCGACATTGCGAGTCAGCATTAATGCTTGCGTGGGTGCTGGCGTACCTGTTACCTGTACATATTCAGAGCGCAAGTCATCATCGATTAATAAATGGTCGGCATCATCAATATTCGTGGCATTATCTACCACAAGTTGTGAACTACCGGCATTCGCCCGAGTCGCCATAAGGCTTATGGCTTGCCCTGATGCTGGCACAGCATACATATCGGCAGTGGCAAACCTTGCACCTGGCCCAACAATCCGTGACACATACACGCGCTGTCCACCATTGTTAAAGAAGCCTTGTGCCGCATAAGGCAGAGCATCTTTCCCGTCGGTAAACACCAAGTGATTGAGTAAGCCACCAAACACACGACTAAATTCACCAAAGCTCGTCACTAAGGTGGGCTGATTAACAGGTCCTCTCGCAGTTACTCCGACCAATGCGGCGGTCGAGGTGCTTGCACCTGCTATTGGTTTGTTGCCTGATGCCACTTCTTCTACATATACTCCGGGGGCAAGATACTCCATGCTTTTGTCTCCTATCCGTTGACGCTAAGGGTAATTTGGTTAAGGGGTTTGGCAAAATCGACATTGTGGGTAAACACGGTTGTCGTGCCATTAAATTCAATCGACAACTCAATACTCTGCGTAACAGGCAAAGCGCTAAACCTGAAGCGTCCTTGAGTATCACTGCTGGTACTGTCCATTGTATTAGGGTCGGTTATGGTAATTGTGGCACCGCTTGCTGGCTCAAAGGGGTCGTTGTCTTGCACAATTTGACCCTGCAAACCTACGGCAAGAGGGCTTAATTCTATTTCTTGCTCAAATAATGGCGCATTGACCAAGTTAAGCGATAAACCATTTGCAAGGCTTTCTTCCCTCACTTTCAACTCGCTTGCTAATACGTCTGAGCTTATGCTGGTGTCGGCATATTCATTGGCCACAATATTGATTGTAAAGCTCACTGTTTCTGCGTCATCTAAGTCTTGCGGCAGTAGGTCTTCGGCGCGTCCGTAGAGTGCGACCATACTCGTGCCTATGCGTTTATGTTTAGCTTCAAACGGCTCACCTTCTCCTAATGAATCCGACGACAAACTCACTTCAACAAAGGGAATTGTTCTTGGCGCTTGCTTAGTTATAGCGTCGTGCATACTAATGACTAGTAATGTTTGCAAAGAAGCCATAATTTCTGGGCTTTTAATGGCTGGGCTGGAGATTGTCATGCGCGACGCCCCTTATGACCTGCGCTGGCAACAAGTTCAGCCACACGAGGGTTAATGCTGGCAGGTTTAGCTGAGTCAATTGCCACCACATCCACACTAAAACCAAGCGCTAAACGATATGGCTGGTTTAAGGCATTCCACATTTGCGCTAATTGCTCAACTGTAAGCAATGAAGGCGTTATTCTTACTCGCTCACTGGCACCGCCAAAACTATTGCCAATAGGTTTTTGATCAATGCTGTCGATATAAGGGAAGTCGTACACGTATTGCAACATACGCCCCATCATCAGTTGATTATTAAGTTCGTCTGAAAGGGGCGTAATTAGGTACTTGAGTTCTAAGGGGAGAGGGTTAGTTAGTAGTCCATCTGTTGCTTGTGGCGAAGGCAACTTAGCCTGATTACGCAAACTGTTGTTGATACCAATATGGTATAAATAGAGGGATAATTTAGTGTTACTTTCGGTGCTTTCATCGGGTGGTGTAAACACGATGTTGTTGCTTAAATCGGTGAAGTCGAGGCTAATACCATTGACGCTAGTCATCGCGGCAAATATACGCCGGCGAATTTCTTCGCTAAGGTCATGGATAATCGACATATTGCTCATATTAATTGAGTCCTCTTATCGATGTAGACTGTTCACACAAATCAGAAAAGCTATGCACTATTTCGCTGAGTATTTCGGGAGAAGCGCTTTTTATTAAACGGTGCTCAACTTTAAGCTCCATAATATGAAGCGCGTTTACCTCAGGAGATATAAACAACACTCGAGCGCAAGGGTTAAGCTGTAAAAAGGTATTCACTTCAAGCTGGTTTTTGGTTTTAAAGGCAAGTGGCAGCATGAGTAAATCAATTTGCTTTATATGCATGATCTCGCTCATATCAGCTGATTCAAATGACACTACTTGAATTAACGAATCAGACTCAAACAATTGCTGCACAACCTCTTGCAATAGTTTGGGTAAGTTGGCGAGATAAACCTTCCTTGTTTGCATAAAACCAGCCTTTGTACGTGGATATAACAAGCATCGCGTGAGTCATGCAAGACCGTTCAAAGCCTTGCACAAAACTCAAGCCTTAGCATACGCCTGAAAAAACAATCGACCAGAGTTCAGAAGGTTCAAAAAAGGATACTTAAGGGGATAATTGATTCAATTGAAGATGAGTACTTATTGTTTAATTGCTTGAACCTCAAGCATAGTCCTTAAGGTTCAAGCATGCTTTAGTCGCTACTAAATATAGTTGTTTAATTATATGTTTTTTAGCACGACATTTGACGGTGATAGCTAGGCGTTTTTCGATACCAGCTTGCCGCCTCGCATCGATTTCGTAAATGGAGTTTGTCTAATATTCTATGCATATGATTTTTAACTGTGCATACCTCTAAGTTAAGCTCTCTCGCTATCTCCTTATTAGACAGCCCCTTTTCAACAAGCTGCACAACAGTCAGTTGTTTGGAGGTTAAGTGTTCCATGTAGGTAGGTTGTTGACTTGCTTTTGGGACTTTTACCTTTGTAGCATGCGTATCAGATGTGCTCGACAACTTACCGTCATTTACCTGGGTCGCCGATTTGTTTGCCTTGGTTAAGTTGCTAGTAAAAGCCGAATCACGCTTTGTAGCCTTGTTTATTTCAATCAAAGCATCAACTTGAAGACAGTGTTTTGGGTAACAAATGTGCCCTGAATCCACTGCATAAATACACGTTTTCAAATCTTGCATGCTGTCTTGATCGGTCGTTAAACCTTCAATGCCTAGGCTCATGCACTGGTGAACAAAGTCAGCATTAGCACTATACATAACCATCACAACTTTTTGTTTGGCGTGATCCTCTTTGAGGGTTTTAAGTGCTGACATATCTGAGTGTGAATTTTGGTCGGTGAGTAAAATACTCATATCCGCGCTTGGCATGGCGGCTTTTTGTTGTCGACTAAACTCCGTTAAACTATCGCAACAATCAATTGACTTAAAAGATGCGTGTTGTGATAAATATGCATTAATGCCTTCGTGGTACATCCTGTTCTTTATTAAAAGACTAAGTTTGATATCCATAATTAAACTCGTTGTTGAGTCTCAAACTGCGTCGACTTTTACTGGCTTATATACTGCGAGTATAAGTGCTTACTAATGACCTTGAGGGGTTATTATTTGGTTTTGCTCAATTTAACAATTGAGCCTTTATCCTGCTAGTGCACAAGCTGTAGAAAGTTTTAATGACCTTATAAGGCATATTTAGCGTTGCTTGAGCGCTTTTACTTTCCGTAGTTTAGGCACTGCAATGTGATTGCATAGAAAAATAATAGATCATTTTTTGTACAACATACAACTGCTTTTTTGACTTTTTCGATTTCGCGAATGGTTTATTCTTCACTCATTATTGGAGACCAAAATGTGCTTGGCCCTTTTTATAATCAAGCGTGATTAAGAAATGCTTAAGAATGTCGTAACCTAAAATGCCATCTTGGCGACTCGAGCTTATGCGCGAGCCCGTTTCTCGCAATTCGTTTGAGGCGTTTGACTTGAATCCATCAGCAACAAAGTTGACGGCTACATTTTCAAGTTCAAATGGCCCAATTTTAAAATTATCAATAATGGCAGTTTCTGTAACAGCAACTGAATTTATGCCTTTTGATATGCCCGTGCCCGCAACTTCATCTAGCAAATCCAATTTTGATGCCACTCGTCTATCAATAAGCACACCACCGTTGTTACCGGTATCTAATAGTAACCAGAGTGTATTGCCATTTACTTCTACTTTGACTATAGGTTGGCCAGTCGCTTTGTGGCGTTTAATCTCTACATTTTCTCTTTTTCTAAGATCCAATACTTCCCTAGTCATGACACGCATACGATTATTTGGGTAATCAAGCTGCACGATAAACGATGCAAAAAATGGGGCGCCTATTATCATTCCTCTATTGTGGTCACCTAAGTCTGAATCCACCACTCTATTAAGCTCAAAGTTATTCCCATAAAGGTTAACCGTGAGATTATTAAAGGTTTTGCGCTTCTCAACACCAAAAACGCCTTGAATTTTCATGCTCCGACCTTTGTCTAGTGCAAGTTCATGCTTACCAATAAAGCGCGAATTAATGGCGTTGATTTGTGCCCCAGTATCAAGCATCGCTCGGCTCTCTATCCCTTCAATAATAACTGGGACATATAGATGGCCGCGATGTTTTTCGATAGGTGTCCACTGACTAACTTGAGAGAGGCTTGCGTGCGAAAAAGTGAGTAAAAATAAAAAGCTAAAGAGTAGTCTCATAACATAGTCCTGTTGTTATATTTCGATAAAATAATCCTTAAGTCCAAAAAATAACACAAACCATAATGTTTTGGAAATCTCTGGCGCTTCCTTTATCGGAACCGCCATGTTTATTTGAAAAGCTTATTTAGGCCTTGCGAGTGAAAACACCTCACCTAAATCCGCGTATTGACTTGCTCCTAGTCGAGCTAATGGGTTTATCTTAGCTGGGTCAATTTGCAGGCGCCCCTTACTCTCGGTCACTGCTTCATCGTCAACATACACATCAAGAATTTCAACAAAAATAAGCTGTTGAGGCGCATTGCCTAAAGCTTGCGTGCTATGCACTTTGCATAAAAAGGCGACGCCGCAATCTAAGACTCTTGGTAAAGGCCAGTCTTTTTGATAGCTGAGCGCGATGTTATTTTGGGTAATCTCGCTACTCCCATATTTTAAAGACGCTGCTGAAGCCGTAACCTGCTCTGCTTGGCTTGCTCTAGGGATGTTAACAACGCAATGCTTTCCTTTTTCAAGATTTTCAGAAGTATCTTTAGCAGCACCATTTGGATTTTTACCCACAGACAGCATACACAAGGGTGGCTCACTGCATACTGCATTAAAGTACGAAAACGGCGCAAGATTAAAATCATCACTCGACGGCGCTTTGCTTTTATCGTTTATTGATAATACCCATGCAATTGGCCTTGGTATGATGGTTTGTGTCATAAGGTGGTAAATAGCACTGCTCGACATTCCGGCTAAACTAATATTCATATTTTTGTTCTCTTTTGATATGGGGCTCACACTTTAATACGCGTATCTTTTTGATATTTCTCGCTGATAAAGCTTTTCCGTACTTTCCTTGTGGTCCAAGTTTGAATTAGCCGCCAATAATCACTGAGAAACAGGCAATACGCCATCAGGCCTATGGCGGCCAAGTAAAGAATCGACAAAGGTATCAAACGCTGGACTAAAAAGAATGTAATCTCCCGCTTCTACCTTTTTGGGCACAAGCTGATCAAGCTTAGATATTCCGCCTAGTGTTAGGCTCGAACGTTCTTTTTTACCAATAATAGCTACTTGATAATCGTAGGATGCATAAATTGCGTCAAAAGTTTTTAACTCTTGTTCGGTTACGTAAGGCGCGCGTAGCTTTAGCAATACCTTTTGAGTATTAGCAGGAAGCGCATTTATGAGTAACTGAAGCGATTGGTTTTGCTCTGAAATAGGTAAACGCTGATCTGCTGTAATACCTTCCCATTGCTTGCTTTCATAAAAGCTGAGTTCTGGGCTTACCTCTGCGTATATGAAGACGTCAACATTGGCAATTTTAGGTATTGTCTCGCTTAACTCACTCATACACTTAATATTGCCTAACTCGGCGCGTTGCGCATAATGCATAAAGGCACGGCATCGCAGTTTGTCTGGCATTATTGCTAACACCGCTTGCGAGGATTTTTGCCTAAGAGGCTTTCCTTCCTTAATCTGCGTAAATGAAGCGCGCGATAACTTTGTTGCGAGTACTTTATCTTCAATATAATTGTAAGTTGCTTGCGGGTAGTCGGTAGCTAGAAATGTTTTGACCTTTGCTCTCAGCTTTCGCTTCGCTTTATGCGCAACAATACGTTTAAAAGAGCTGTCGACTTGCTTCACCAGTTCCTTATCTTTATTAACTTCTAAGGTGAGCTCATTTAACCACTTTACAAAATCGTCGGCCTCTTTGGCTGAGCTTATTGTGACTGGCATTAACGAAATATCTGCGCCTGCCTTAAAAGCTTTGATAACCGCTTGTTGCGGCGACAAAAATTGGCTTATGGCTGCCATTTCAAGCGAATCGGTGACAATCAAACCTTTATACCCAAGCTCCTCTCGAAGTAAGCCTGTGAGTATTTTGTGTGACAAAGTGGCTGGCAATATTGTTTTTTTACCTTGTTTACTCACAAATTCGGTGTTATCCAAAGCGGGATATTGAATGTGCGCAGTCATTATCATATCGGGTGCAGATGTTTGACTATTTATCGCATAGATAAACGGTGCAAGATCATAACGATAGATATCGTCAATGCTATGTTCGACAACTGGCAAACCAACATGGCTATCAATATGCGTGTCGCCATGCCCTGGAAAATGCTTGGCGGCTGCTGCGATATCTTGATTTTGCAGTGCTGCTATTTTAGCGGCTCCTAACAATCCCACGAGTTCAGGATACTGACTATATGAACGTACGTTTATGATAGGATTTTCGGGCTCGCTGTTTACATCCAGTACAGGAGCAAAATTAACGTTAAAACCCAAATAATCGAGCTGCTTAGCCGTCGCAGCCCCAACTCTGCTCGCAAATTCAACGCTGGCGTTTTTGATTGCCGTGTCTTTTTTATTTGATTGAGTCAGTGGCATCGCACTTGCCCCAATCGCCATATTCCCAGCAAACCCCAAATATTCATTTTGAGGTAACCTAGACACTCGCCCGCCTTCTTGGTCTATAGCAATATACAAGGGCTGGGGGCTAAGTTCACCGGTAGATTCTGTGCTTAATATTGCTCGCTGCATGGCTTGATTTAACCGAACAATTTGAGATGTATTTTGCAAGTTTTCAGAAAACCAAATAACGCCGCCAACTTGGGTCTGGGAAAGCATTGTTTCAAGCTTTTTAGGTAAGCGTGTTAGCCCTTCTTGGCAGTATCCTTTGGCGGCGGGCTCACAGTAATAACGTAAATCAATCAATAGCTTTTGCGCTAACTGGTGTCTGAGTGTCTGCTGCTCTTTGCTCATCACAGTAGAATTTTCTGCGGCAGATAAACCCTGTGGATTCACAAAAGACATACAGATAGCTGAATATAAAGCGATTAATATAAAGCGTTGTATAGTCATGTTGAGTTATTATTTTCCTACTACAGCGCATACATTTGCTCAGTTGATAGCCAACACAAGCCAATAGCACCTTGTTTTTAATACAAAAATAGTCTTCGATGAAATTATGACATACTTTTTAAGTAATTTATCAAATGAAGGTAAACGCTTAACTATGTTTACTCCCGTTTTTATTTTACACTTATCAACAGACACGTAAGCTATTATTTAATAATAGTAATATAGAGCGAAAAAAAGGACTCTAAATGAC
>CAZXTD010000051.1:0-23181 GCA_964643575.1 uncultured Glaciecola sp.
GCGCGTACTGTGCAGACTTCCTAGTTGGCGCAAACAGTGGGCAAACGATAGAAGTAGATGCAACTCGCATCAATGGTTTTGGCGTAAGTGGTTTGTTTGGTGGCTTCGTGCTGACAGTGGCAACACCCGGTGAGGCAAGTGCAGCTTTAGGTGCACTAGATAACGCAATTGAAATAGTTGATGACAAACGCGCTGATTTAGGTGCGATTCAAAATCGATTCCAGTCGACAATTCGCAACTTGAGCAACATTTCAGAAAACGTCTCCGCAGCCAGAAGCCGGATAAAAGATACCGACTTTGCCGCCGAAACGGCAAATTTAACCCGCTTGCAGATTATTCAGCAAGCCAGCACCACCGTGTTGTCGCAGGCTAATCAGCGCCCGCAAGCAGCACTTAGCTTATTACAAGGTTAATAAGCATCAGGAAAAAACAATAACAGATTTGCAATAGAAGACTTTGGCTTTGAGAGGCCCTCTCCATGCCACGGAAGGCGTATTTTTACTGTGCACAATAAAGAAGTAAACAATAAACGAGTGCGCAGTAATGATAGGAAAGGTCTGAATAGGTAGATGCGTTTGTATGCGGATACCAAGATAAAACGTCGACTAACAAGACTGAGAGTGTAGAAGTGCGGTTGAGAGGCCAGTACTTTCATGTTCTACAATCCTGCCAGTCGACAAAAAGCTTTGCTCCAACTCCTAACGTGAGCAAGTTGGCTGAGCCGCCCTACGGCTCAGCCTTTTTTATAAGTTTCATCAAAACTCCACGCAACCAATAAAACAACAATAACGACTACTAATCCTAAAGCACATCCCGTGCCAGAAATAATGTCCAATCACGTTTTTATATATCAGTATTCTTTACATATAATGAATTTATTTAGCCCGAAAAGCGGTAATTAGGGCGCTATTTATTTGGTTTTCTTTTTCTGTTTGCGCCTGAAATTTCAATAAAAACAATTAGTTATAAATAATTTTAATTTTTTTGTATTTTACCCTAAAGGAATTCAAGTCAGCGCCGATACAATTAGTCGAGGGGTAATGCAAAGAATTTTTGCTTAACCAAATTTGAGGTTGTTGAAACAGGCGTAGTGACCCTGCTTCAACTAAATAACATTAAAACAAGAAGAGCTCCTACGGTACTCGCTCTCTCTCAAGATTCTTGTTTTTTTGGAGGTAGTAAATGTCTATTTTTGTAAATACTAATGTGTCGGCGTTAAACGCACAGCGACAACTTTTTAATTCATCTAATGCGCTTGACAAATCATACGAGCGACTTTCTTCGGGTTTAAGAATTAACTCGGCTGCCGATGATGCAGCAGGCTTGCAAATCAGCACCCGCTTGACGTCACAAATTGAGGGTATTACTCAAGCAGTGCGCAACGCTAACGATGCAATTTCGTTAACACAGACTGCAGAAGGTGCTTTAGGTGAGACGACAAATGCATTGCAGCGTATACGTCAACTTGCTATCCAATCACAAAACGGCATAAATTCAGATGCTGACCGAAACGCACTCAACTCTGAAGTCTCAGCGCTAAAAAACGAGATAGACCGCATTGCGACTGATACTCAGTACAATGGTCAAGACCTATTTAGCGGTGGTTTCTCCGCTCAATTTCTAGTGGGTGCAAATAGCGGACAAACAATTTCGGTTAATCTTTCTGCAGGTAGCATAGCTACAGCCGGATTTAGTGCGGCGGGATTGAATATTAATGCATTGACGATTGCGACTGCTGCAGGTGCTTCAGCGGCAATAGACAGCGTTGATGCAGCGCTGTCTGCAATCGGTGAAGTCCGCGCTGACTTAGGTTCTGCCGAGAACCGTTTTCAGTCTTCAATCCGAAACTTAAGTAATGTGAACGAGAATCTATCTAGTGCACGCTCACGAGTACTCGACACAGATTTTGCGACTGAAACAGCGAACTTAACCAAAAACCAAATTTTACAACAAGCGTCTTTAGCCGTGCTTAGTCAAGCATCGAACAGACCGCAAACCGCTTTAGCTTTGTTAGGGTAATACTTAACTAATCTTCACTTTAACGCCTTAGTTAAAGGGAAGTCTACAAGTTGCGTTGAACGGGCGGTTCACCAGTAGTATCGGTGCAACCGCTCCTCCTTTTTGTAGTGGAGGTCAAAATGGATAATATCAATACCCAAATTGGTCAAAAAGCAGCTCGAGAGCAAGCTTCGATATTGACTGAAAAAAGTTTTGTTAGTAGTAATCTAGTCGGCACCAATAGTGGTGTAAGCGACTTTACCGAAAGTGAAAATGCAGCGGTAATTCAACAGGTTAAACAAGCAGACAAAACCCTTGTTACTTCTTCTAATAAAACCCCCGATTCTGACGATAAAAAGCTTAAAGCAAATTCTGAAATAGCCGATATAGAATCGAGAGAGGAAAATGTCAGCTTTTTGGAATCGTTAGGTGACATTAGTGAGTTACTGCAAACAAATGGCACAAAACTTTCATTCGCATTGGATGAAAGCGCTGGCAGCCCCGTAGTGGTGGTTGTCGACAAACAAAGCGGCAATGTCATACGGCAAATTCCTTCCGAGGAAATGCAAAAGTTTGCAGAGCGAGTAAAAGAATTAGAGTCTGACCCCAGTTCCACATCGGGACTAGTAGTAGATAGGCAGGCTTAATATGAGGTAATTTATGAGTATTTCGTCATTGGGTGTGGGGTCTGGTATTGACCTTGAATCACTTGTTCAACAGTTATTATCCGCTGAACGCGGCGCCAAAACCCAACGACTAGATACTCGTGAAGAAACCCTAGAGTCTGAAATTTCTGCGGTTGGCCAGATTAAGTCTAAACTTGGCGAATTTGAAGATGCGCTTGAAGAGCTTCAGCAAGAAGGTAATCTTGGTTCGCGCGAACCCACCATTCAAAACCCTTCAGAAGAAAATGACGTTTTAGACGTTGACCCAGGTAATTCTGCTTTGCCTGGCGTCTATGAAATAGCGGTAACTCAGCTTGCTAAAGGCAGTCGTATTGAAACGGCTAATGCTATCGACGGTGGTTTTGACTCGAGAGACGACGAAGTCTTAAGTACAGGCACAGCTAATCTTACCTTTAAAATAGATAATACTGGCGATGAATTCACGATAAACATAGAAGAAGGGACAACCCTTGCCGAGCTGCGCGAACTGATTAATGATGATGAAAACAATTTTGGTGTAACTGCCAATATCATCAACACGGGCACTGCAGACGGTGGTGCACGTTTAGTTTTTACCTCTGAAGTTACCGGCGCAGGCAATGACTTGCAAATCGTTAATACAGACGACAACGCTGAACTTGCTAGGCTCACCACAGAAACCTCAACTGGGGCTGCAAGCAATTTAAGCATCGACCCACAAAACCAAGCTACTAACGCTATTGCTTTTGTCGATAATATTGAAGTGCAAAGCGATACCAATAAGTTTGACGAAACCATTCAAAGCGTTCGTTTTGATGTTAAAGAGCTATCTGAAAAAGATGCCAACGGCGATGCAATTGCGTCCAGAGTGACGATTGGCTTTGATGAAGATAACTTAGAAGAAAAGATTGAAGAGTTTGTTGATAAGTTCAATGAACTCAACAGTGAGCTCAATAGGCTATCACGTTACGGTGGTTCAGACCTTGAAGAGGACGGTCCTTTAGCGGGCGACTCTACGATTAGAGGCATTCAATCGGGCCTTGCCAGTATTTTAGGCAGTAATGTGAATGACTCTTTAATTGGCAGCTTATTTGCGCTAGGTATTGAACTGACAAACGACGGCGAGTTAGAAATTGGCAGTACTGACTTTGGCCTAGGTTCAGGCGCGGACCGCTTGAGCGACGCCTTAAGTGATAACTTTGATGACATAGAAGTTTTATTTAATTCTGATAACGGAATAGTGTCACGATTAAAAGAATTCAGTGAACAATATACGCAAAGCTCGGGTATTTTGTCACTCAGAGAAGACTCAATTAGTGATCAGCAAGACACAGTGGTGACTGACCGAGAACGTTTTGAATTACGCATGATCAGCTACGAACAAACACTACGCGACCGCTATTTAAGCTTAGATACGACGGTTGCGCGTTTACAACAAACTGGCAACGCACTGTTTGCTGCATTAGGATAATAAGAATATGTCATTAAAAGCCATTAATGCTTATAAAAAAGATAGTCTAAAACAAGCCGTTGCCAGTGCAGACCCGCATCGATTAACGCTTATGCTAATGCAAGGTGCTATAGATAAACTTGCCTATGCAAAAGGCTGTATCTCGCGCGAAGACATGAAGGGACGTTCTGATAACATATCAAAAGCAACGGCAATATTTTTCAATCTTCGTGATACGCTGAATATGGAAGTTGGCGGTGAGTTTGCTGATAATATGTATAATTTATATACGTACATGATTGAACAATTAACACAAATTAATACCGAAAATGGCATTGAGCGTATTGACGAGGTTATTGCTTTGTTTGTGCCACTAAAAGACGCTTGGGCGGCTATCCCCGAGTCGGCTAAACAAGAAGCGTACAGCATGTCGCAATCGGCAAGCATGTGAGTATTTTTAAATCCACTCAACTTAACTAAAGAACAACAGCATGCCAAAGCATCCCGACTTGCAAGCCAAAAACGCTATCGAGTCTACAGTCATTTTATCTAAACTAAACCATGCGTTTACACCGCCTGAATTAGCTCAGTTAAATCAAAGCTTATCGATTGTAATGGGTCAGGCAAGTAATAACGTTGATACCGATTTCACGACCTCTAACCTCGAATTAGAAAAAATAATTCATCAACGTGCCAACTTGGTCGAATCTTTGCTTAACAACTTGGACGAACAACCCAAAAGGTGTTTTGCCGCTTATGAAGTAAAAACTAACGACTTCATTTTGCAGGAAATGTCGCGACAGCGAAGTTCTGCAAAAGAAGAATTAGCAAAAATTTCGAAAGCATCAAAAGGCATTAAAAAGTACCAGCAAGTTTAAGTAAACTATATGCTAAATGATATTAGGTTGCATGTTGATCCTGACGAGCAACGTCAGTGTGAACACGAAACTGTGTTTGCCAAAACAATGCGTGACCGCGAAAAAACAAATTACGAAGCATTTTCCCGCTATATACCTTCTATTGCGCAGGCAATTGTTAGGTTTAATTGCCAACGCCTCAGCGTTTTTGTAGATAAATCAGGACAATCAAATATTGTCAATATGGCCAATGGCGTTGTCTTGTACGATATGCCCGTTGATAAAAATATGGCTGTCCAGACACAAAATTGGCCTAGCTGCTCCGCTATGTTGTGCATACAAAAAGATTCAGAGAAAAATGTTCCTGCACCCGATATGCCTGTGCTCAATGATGATAGCTTTAACTCATCTCAACTTTACACCAGAAATCTGTACGATAAGTATGCCGAACAAACGGTGGATGCCCTTGTGGTGCTCGGTTTGGGCAAAGGAGATTTTTTGCCCTTACTACTTAGCGAAATACCCGTTAAACAAGTGGTCATATATGAACCCGATTGGGAGGTTTTTAAATGTAGCTTTATGTTATTCGATTGGGCGAGATTTTTGGAAGAGGCTGAACAACAGGGTATTCAGTTATTTTTGCAAATTGGCGACAACATTCAACACATTTTTGAAGAAATTAACGAGCTTTATTCTCAACTCGGCTCAAAGCGTTTTATTTTTTATCGCCACATACTCAACGAAACTAACAACACTATATTGAAGAATATTAGATGCGGCCGATGGGACAAAAACATTACGCAAGAAGCTAGCCTAAGCAATAGGCAAGTCACACAAGATGCTAATTTTACTGAGATAGACAAACATAATCATTTGCAGCATTTTTTAAAATTCACAAATTGTTTGGCAACCGAGTCTTTGCAAAATGTCAACAATGAGGGCCCTTTACATTTAGACTCGTTGTTTACAACAAACATGGCCTTGTTCAAGAAATTTTATCCCGATATTTATGAAGCTTTCGCTGACTATCAACCTAAATGCTGGGAAACCATTGCAAATTTAACTAGTGGTGAAATAAATTTATTTAATCGCCAGCATCAAAGTTTTTATTCGGGGGACTTACCAAAAAAGGAAGGTGAGACACTGGCCAGACATTTTGCAGCGCAGCCTAATCTAGATGGACTTGTGTTTGGTTACGAAGGCGACAAACTTAAACATTTTTTGCACAATCGTTTTACTCGCAAAGCAGATCTATTGCTTAAACGTCATAATTTAGATAAAACCGAATTGCCGATGAGTGTTAAAGTACTACTGGTAATTGGTCTTGGGTCAGGTTACGCGCTAGAGGCGCTAACGAGCGAGCATGACATTCAAAACTTGTGTATATGCGAACCTAATACAGATTTCTTTTACGCCGCTTTGCATGCAATAGATTGGCAGCCCATTTTTGATAAACTCCAGAAACTCAATGGCAAGCTATATATCAACTTAGGTGAATCAAGTTCACTGCTATTTAAAGACCTAACATCTCAATTTGTGGGGATTGGTCCGCATTTACTCAACGAAACCTACATTATGCAGGCTTACTCAAACCCCTTGCTCAACAATGTTTTAAAAGAAGTGCGCCAACAACTACAAGTGATTTTCTCAATGGGTGAAAACCTAGACCATGTTATGTATGGTATCGCACATTCAGCACAAGCCATTAAAGATAGAGTCCCTATTTTACGAGCTCAAGCAAAGCAAAAATTAAGTATTGCCGATCGTCAGCAAGCAATATTTATAGTGGGCAATGGGCCTTCGCTCGACGAGTCTATTGAGTCGATCAAAGAGTACGGTAACCAAGCAATAGTCATAAGTTGTGGTACGGCCTTACAGTCTTTGCATCGTAATGGAATTTGTCCTGATTTCCATGCTGAAGTCGAACAAAATCGAGCCAATTACGATTGGGCTTGTCGCATAGATGATTTTGAGTATCTTAAAAAGATTAGCTTATTGTCTATTTGTGGTGCGCACCCAGATACATATGGCTTATACAAAGACGTTTATCTGTGTTTTAAAGTGGGTGAATCATCTACACAGGCCATTACGTCGATGCTACCGAACATTGATTTTGCTTATTTAGAAAATGCATATCCAACGGTGACCAACTTTGTCACTTCCCTAGTATTGAGTATGGGCTTTGAGCAAATTTATCTACATGGTGTCGATTTAGGTTACCTAGACCCTGATAATCACCATAGTCAGTCTTCCGCTTACTACGAAGATGGTAAACAGGTTTATAAACACAAAAGATTGTTTGTTGGTTCAATTACAACAAAGGGTAATCGTGAGCCGTGGGTGAATACCAAAACCGAATTTAATATATCGAGAATGATATTTGAACAAAGTTTATCGCAATATAAGGCTGACTGTTTTAATACATCAAATGGCGCCTTTATAACGGGGTCAATACCGTTATTACCAGAAGATACCCTAGTTGTGAATACGCCCCAGCAAAAGCAAACCACGTTGCATAATTTTGTTTCATGCTTTGAAAGCATCGAGTGTGATATCGAAAAACTGTTTCATGAAGCTTATTCGCAAACACTTATGGCCACTCAACTGGCCAAGCTAACAAAATTAAGCACACAAATTCTAGATAAAGAAATTACTGATAAAAAGCAAGTCAACGAGCTTATTGACGAGTTACGAGCTTTAATGATCGATGCCAGAAAACGAGGTGGCTCGCTTTTCTTTTACTACATGTTTAATAGTGTTAACTATCTTTGTGCAGTGCTAAGCAAGGCGCTTATGTTTCCTGATTTATCGATAAGCCTGGGGAATTGTCGAAGTATCCTGAGTGATTGGAATATTTTAGTATCAGATTTCACCCGTTTTATGCAACATCAATTCACCTTGCAAGATACAGCGGAGTGTCATAGCAATAAACATGAATTAAATGTACTTAAGCAGTCCCCAATTAAAGTGCGCTATTATTCGACAAGTGATTTCTACAACCAACAGTGTTTACAATATTGTCAAGAGCAAAACATCGGCGCTATTTCAATCACTATCTCACCTACCAGCCACACTAAACTATCAAAAAATGAGTTTTTATATATCGATATTGTTAGTGAGGATAAAATACTTGAAGTGTTAACAGATTTGCAAAATAGTCACATTGGCAAAGCATGTGTGAATCAGGTTTGCTTTGTTGTGCATGATTACCGTCATTTACTCAAGCTTAAGTCATTGTGCATAGATACCCACTATGCAGACGCTTGTTTTATGTTTTTATCGCTGCTGTGGCAGCCAGATATTGAGTGTAGCCCATTGCTGAGCCAGATTTGCGAAAGTGGTTATCAAGATTACGTACCTCGAAACGATTTTTTTGACTTTTTATGTGCCCGAGCAGCAGATATTACTGACTTTTCGACAATCATGTTTAAGCCTATTCTTGCCGAGAGAAGCATGTATTTGCCCGTTTTTTCAGAAACAAATAGACAACAAGCATATGCTGAATATGTAAATGAAGTTGAAGAAAAAATACAATTTGTTGAAAATATTAGTAATTTCGACCATCTTTATGATGTAGACTTTGATTTCTCAGCGCTGTATTGTTCCCTTAGCAGCACGATAAATGCTCGTGCTCTTATTGGCCAGCATGCTAGCGACAGCTTAGCCATGCATCAACAAAAACAGATTTTACGATTATTTGAGATTGATAAAGCGCCCGAGAGTGTAAGAGACGAGTTTCAAGCACATGCGAGCCAAGTAATTGACAATAAATTCAGCCAGCACATAGACTTTGACTGTTGCTATTCTTTCAAGTGTTACTGCGGTGTAAAGCGTGGTAGTAGAAATCAAGCAATAGCAGAAGTTACTTTGCTTGACCGTTGCGGTAATCGAGGTGTTTTAGTAAGAAGAAAACTTCTCAATTATGAGTTGCAAGTTAAATGGCATGTAGACTAGGAGTATTTTTTCTTGTTCGAGAATAAAAATATAATAATTACAGGCGGAACTGGCTCTTTTGGCAAGCTGTTTACGCGTTTCATACTCGAAAATTATAAGCCCAAAAGACTTGTTATTTTTTCAAGAGATGAACTTAAACAGTTTGAAATGCAACAAGAATTTGATCACCCTGCGATGCGATATTTTATCGGTGATGTCAGAGATAAAGACCGCCTTATTTCTGCTATGAATGGAATTGATTTTGCTATACACGCAGCGGCTTTAAAGCAAGTACCAGCAGCCGAATACAATCCTAACGAGTGCATTAAAACAAATATCAATGGGGCGCAAAACGTCATTGATGCCTGCATCGCAAATAAAGTGACAAAGGTCATTGCTTTATCAACTGATAAAGCGGCTAACCCTGTCAATTTATACGGTGCCACCAAGCTTGCATCAGATAAACTATTTGTTGCTGCAAACAATATCGCGGGCGCTGATGGCCCGCGCTTTTCTGTTGTCCGCTATGGCAATGTAGTGGGTTCCAGAGGCTCAGTAGTGCCGTTTTTTAAAAAGCTAATTGAACAGGGCGAGCAGGTTCTGCCGGTCACTCACGAAGAGATGACTCGCTTTTGGATTCCTTTAAATAAAGGCGTAGAGTTTGTCATCAAAAACTTTAGCCGTATGCAAGGTGGTGAAATATTTGTACCTAAAATCCCTTCTATTCGTATTCTTGACCTTGTTGAGGCAATAAGCGGTGAGCGCAGTTATGAAATAGTGGGCATTAGACCAGGTGAAAAACTGCATGAGGTAATGTTGCCCGAAGAAATGGCACATCATAGTGTAGAGTTTGATGATCACTTTGTTATCACTCCCGCCATACGTTTCTTTGAAGAGTCTATTGACTATTTCACCAATAAATTGGGTGAAAAAGGGGCGCCCGTACCCGATAAATTCGAATATAACTCAGGTACTAATCCCCATTTTTTAAGTGTAAAAGAACTCGTAAGTTTAGATGACGAAACCTTATGATTCCATACGGTAAGCATTCTATTGATAAAACCGATATCGATGCGGTTATTGAAGTGATTGAAAACCAATTTTTAACACAAGGCACTCAAGTCCCTGCTTTTGAGCAAGCCTTGTGTTCTTATACTGGCGCCTCGTTTGCAACAGCTGTAAATAGCGGAACATCAGGGTTACATGTCGCTTGCCTCGCGCTTGGCGTGGTGAAAGGTGACCTTGTATGGACTACGCCGAATTCGTTTGCAGCCTCAGCAAACTGCGTGCTTTACTGCGGTGCAGATGTTGATTTTGTTGATATCAATCCATTGTCTCGTAACATTTGTCCTGGGCTCTTAGAACAAAAACTGCATAAAGCACACGCAGATAAGCGAATCCCGAAAGCTTTAGTAGTTGTTCATTTTGCCGGTTTATCTTGTGATATGGAAGCGATACATTCTTTGTGTAAAAAGTTTAGCGTTCGTCTAATAGAAGATGCAGCGCATGGCCTAGGCGGGGATTATAAAGAGAGTAAAATAGGTGGATGCGAATATTCTGATATTTCCGTAGTGAGCTTTCATCCGGTTAAGTCGATTACCACTGCTGAGGGTGGAGCTGTGCTCACTAATGACCCTGAAATAGCTCAGCGAGCGGCTTTGTTTGCCAAGCATGGTATAACAAGAGACGATGAGTTAATGCAAGGAGAGTCACACGGGCCTTGGTATTATCAGCAACTGCATCTGGGCTACAATTACAGAATGAGCGACTTGCATGCTGCGCTGGGCATTAGTCAACTGAAACGTATTGACAAATTTATAGCTGAGCGCAAAAGGCTGGCAAAACGTTATTTGCTTGGGCTTGCTGAATTACCTTTAATAATGCCTTACGACCATAAAGTAGCGATAGAGCAGTCGGCTTGGCATTTATTTATGATAGAGCTGACGCAACACGACCGCGCAGAAATTTTCGAAAAGCTGACAAAACTCGGTATTGCTGTGAACGTGCATTATATTCCCATACATCTGCACCCTTATTATCAACAATTAGGGTTTACACCGACACAGTTTCCTGCGTCTGTAAAATTTTATGAAAATGCTCTAACACTTCCACTTTATGTTGGCTTATCTGATGAAGAGCAAGACACGGTTATATCGGCATTGGTTAAGCTTCTAAGCTAAGGCTTTGTCTTATAGTTTATTCGACGCAGACCGTTTAGCTCATATTTAGGCTTGTTATTTACCATTTATCAATTTGCGTGCTATTTTTAATGTCATAATATCTGCGGCGATAAAAAGGAAAATAAACAGTGGCACAACACTTAAGCGCAAAAGAGCATGATCTTGGTGGTTTGGTCGTCAAACGAGTCCTACCACATATGCAAAAGAAAATGGTCGGGCCTTTTATCTTTTTTGATCACATGGGGCCCAGTGATTTTAGCGCAGGTACCGGCATCAATGTCAGGCCTCACCCGCATATTGGCTTATCTACACTGACCTACTTATTTAAAGGCAGCATTTTACATCGCGACTCGTTGGGTAATCATCTTGAAATTTTCCCTGGTGACGTGAATTGGATGACCGCAGGTAAAGGCATTGTGCATTCTGAAAGAGAAACCTTCGAAGTGCGTGCCAATCCTCATCATATAGATGGTTTACAATGTTGGGTCGCCTTACCTGAGCACATGGTTGAGCTTTCACCTAGTTTTCAACACGTCAAAAAAGCAAGCTTACCGCATTTAATACATGAGGGCGTGATGATGCGACTAATTGTGGGTGAAGCCTATGGCATGAGTGCACCAGTAAAAACGTATTCTCCAATGTTTTACGTAGATGTAGCAGCCTGCGCTGAAAGTATTATTGCTCGGCCCAACGCATCGAGTGATAAAAGTGCTGACGAGAGCATACAAGAATGCGCAGCCTATGTAGTTGAAGGCGAGATAGAGATTGCGGGTGAACACTATACAAAAGGGCAGTTTGTACTTTTAGACGCCAGTGACAAAGAAATTGTAATGACCCAATCGGGAAGACTCATTTTGCTCGGTGGAGAAAAGTTTGAAAAAGTACCTTACCTGACTTGGAACTTTGTCGCCTACACTAGAGAACGAATTGACCAAGCGGTAAACGATTGGCGAGAACAACGCTTCCCAATTATTCCCGATGATAATCAAGAGTTTATTCCTTTTAAGTAGCCCTTAGTCTACTTTTTGTACACAGACTTGTACTTTACTTGCCGCCCAAACCATCGATATTTGATTATATTTCGGGGATAATCAATTAAAGCCCGTCAAAATTCAAGTTTTAGGTGTCAAAATCCCAACTTTTCGATAGTATATGGGTCTAGAGCGAGTGCAAGATACTCACAAAGGTATAAATCGGGGAAATATGAACGAAATCCTAATTGTTAGCGACAACCAAGAACGTGTAAATAACTTAAGCATTATTTTAACTTTCTTAGGGGAAAATTGCCGCGCTTGTGACTACAGCCAATGTGTAGAAACAATTGGTAGTAAAACCGCGTTGTCGGCTATCCTTATTGACGGCGAAATGCCTGAAGTGGCTGAAGACGTAATAGAAAGTTTTCCAGACAGTCCTTTTATTAATATTGGATTTCAACTTAGCGGTGACATTGAGTTTAAAAACTTAATCGGTTCGCTTTATGAGCCCATTACATACCCAAGTTTGACAGAGTTACTCGAGAAAAGCCGAGAGTACCATACCGCTAATCGCCCATTGTCATCGTTAGTCACTGGTAAAACTAAACTATTCAGAAGCTTAGTCGGAAACAGCAAAGGGATTACTGACGTTCGCGACCTAATTGAACAAGTTGCCCCAGTTGAGGCGAATGTATTAGTGCTAGGAGATTCGGGCACCGGTAAAGAAGTCGTTGCGCGGAATATTCATTATCTCTCAAATCGCCAAAAGGGGCCTTTTGTGCCTGTTAACTGTGGCGCTATTCCCGGAGACCTGCTAGAAAGTGAGTTGTTTGGCCATGAAAAGGGGGCGTTTACGGGCGCGATAAGTGCGCGCAAGGGCCGCTTTGAGCTAGCCGAAGGTGGTACGCTATTTTTAGATGAAATAGGCGACATGCCGTTGCAAATGCAGGTTAAACTTTTACGTGTGTTACAAGAACGAATTTTTGAGCGTGTTGGTGGTGCAAAAACCATTAAATGCGATGTGCGTATCATTGCCGCGACTCATCGCAATTTAGAAGATATGATAAGCTCTGGTAAGTTCCGTGAAGATTTGTTTTATCGCTTAAATGTATTTCCTATTGAAACACCAGCCCTAAAAGAACGAGCACAAGATATACCTTTATTGTTGCAAGAGCTGGTGACACGTCTTGAAAACAATAAACAATTGCCGGTCAAGTTTACTCAAAAAGCCATGACCTCTCTGATGTGTCATGATTGGCCAGGTAACGTTCGCGAGCTATCCAACTTAGTTGAGCGTTTATCTATATTACACCCCTCAAAGGTGATTGATTTACATCACCTGCCGCATAAGTATCAGTTTGATGAAAACGGACAGTCAACTGTGGTTGAGGCCAGTGAACAGCAAGAACGTGATGCAATCACTGCGCTGTATAAATTTGAGGGAAGCTCGCCTATTGTGAGTGAGCCAGACTTGCAGTCGGTTGATGCTAATCTGCCATCTGATGGCGTAAATCTAAAAGAGTATTTGTCTGATTTAGAGATCAATCTTATTCAACAGGCTCTCGAACAGCAAGACTGGGTAGTAGCAAGAGCTGCAGACCAGCTCGGTATGCGCAGAACAACTTTGGTTGAAAAAATGCGTAAATATGAAATTGTCAGAGTTGAAAAGGCAGATGGTCAATAATTTGAACCATTTGTCATTTAATTGACAGATAAAAATACACTAAATATCTGAATTAACTAGAAAAATTGTTGGCATACTGCATGCATTATCATGATTATCTTAAATCTAAGTTGATAATGTATGTTGGTAACACTCCCAAAACAGCGCTTATCTAGCAAGCAGTCTTTATCATTTGATGCCCTTGGCGTAGAGGCGCTTGAGCGCTCAAATAACGATCAACGCTTCTCTCACTTGCTTTCCATTATGCCTGCCGGTGTATTGGTCATTGACCAATTTGGTCTTGTATCTTTAGCCAATCAGCAAGCAATTAATCTTTTAGGTGAACCCCTAATGGGTAAAGCGTGGCGAGACGTCATTTCTCGCGTGTTTACACCTAAAGCTGACGATGGTCACGAAGTATCTATGCGCAACGGTAAGCGTGTAAAAATTGATATTTCTCCACTTACTCAAGAGAAAGGTCAGTTAATCGTGATCACTGATTTGACTGAAACTCGTCAGCTACAAAGCCGAGTAGGGCATATGCAGCGACTCTCCTCTCTTGGAAAAATGGTTGCTTCGCTTGCTCATCAGGTACGTACACCTTTATCTTCTGCCTTGCTTTACGCCGAAAATTTAAAATCAATGCCGCTAAAAAATGAAATTGCGAGTCGTTTTAGTGAGAAGCTTACCACTAGGCTAAAAGAGCTTGAATCTCAAGTTAACGATATGTTGTTATTTGCAAAGAGCTCAGATAAACAAATTGTTGCCCAAGTGTCAGTCGATGAAATCGTCAATCAGTCGGTCTCTCAAGTTGAGGCGCAGTTGCAGCAGGCGAATATCCACCTAACGTGCGACAATCAAATTAGTGAAGAGAGCATTTTGGGTAATACGACCGCGATTGTAGGCGGTATTACCAACCTAATTACTAATGCGATGCAAGCCTTGTCAGAAAGCACACAAGAATACCCCCATGTTTGTTTTAATATTAAACAGATATCAAAAGACGGTCAGTCTTATGCGGCGTTTACAATAAAAGACAATGGTAAAGGCCTCAGTAAAACAAACGTTAGCAGTTTATTTGAACCGTTCTATACGACTAAATCACAAGGAACCGGTTTGGGTTTAGCCGTGGTCAATACAGTAGCTAAGTCACATAAAGGTTTTGTGAAGTGCGGCAACAATGAGGCGGGAGGTGCGTTCTTTTCACTCTATTTGCCGATTAGCTCAGCAGCAGAAACCATAAGTTTGCACAATGATAATGTTGATGCAGACGAATCTGATATCGACAATACAGATAAACAGCATAACCCGTTTAGTACAAAGAGCGCGTAGGAGCAATTATTATGAGTAAAACCAAAATACTATTAGTAGAAGACGATCATGGACTGCGCGAAGCCCTTGTTGACACACTATTACTAGGTGGCTATCAAGTGACACCTGTTGATAGTGCAGAAAGTGCAATGGTTAAATTATCTGATAACGAATATGACATTGTCGTAAGTGATATTCAAATGCAGGGCATGAACGGTCTATCGCTATTAAAAAGCGTCAAGAAAAAATACCCTAACTTACCTTTTGTTTTAATGACGGCATACGCTAATGTAAACGACGCCATTCAAGCAATGCGAGATGGCGCTACCGACTATTTGTCGAAGCCTTTTGCACCGCAAGTATTATTAAACCTTATTGGCCGTTATGCGCCAGCCCAAAAAGTAGAATCAAAAACGCCTATTGTAGGCGACGAATCAAGCATTAACCTGCTGAGTTTAGCGCGCAAAGTGGCGCAATCGGATGCCACTGTGATGGTTTTAGGTCCGAGCGGCTCGGGTAAGGAAGTGATTTCACGTTATATTCATGATTCTTCACCTCGCAGTGATGCTCCTTTTGTTGCAATTAACTGCGCAGCAATACCCGAAAACATGCTAGAGGCAACGCTATTTGGTTATGAAAAAGGGGCTTTTACCGGCGCTATACAAGCATGCCCAGGTAAATTTGAACAAGCTCAGCAAGGCACTATTTTGCTCGACGAAATTACAGAAATGGACCTTGCACTACAGGCTAAACTCTTGCGTGTGTTGCAAGAGCGAGAAGTGGAGCGTTTAGGCGGCCGCAAAACAATTGCACTTAACGTTAGGGTCATTGCGACAAGTAACAGAGATTTAAAAGAAGCTGTTGCTTTAGGTAAATTCAGAGAAGATTTGTATTATCGATTGAACGTGTTTCCAATTACTTGGTTGCCGCTTTGTCAGCGTCAAGGCGACATTTTACCTCTGGCTAAACACCTTGTGGCCAGACACTGCGCAACAAACAAAGCGCCAGTGCCAGAACTATCTGCAAGTGCAATACATAAGCTTACACATCACTCTTGGCCGGGCAATGTTCGCGAGCTTGAAAATGTGGTTCAGCGAGCACTTATTTTATCAAATGGTGAAACACTGGAGAGTGACGATTTATTGATTGAAGTAGACAATCAACAAATTTTTGACGGCTCTGGCCAAAACTTAGTTAATTTATCTGCTCAAGTTTGCGTTGATGATGACGATAAAAGTTTATTGGGTTGTGAACTTAGATTGCAAGAACACCAAATTATTCTTGACGCATTGCAGGCATTTAAAGGCAAGCGTAAAGATGTAGCTGAAAAGCTAGGTATTAGTCCAAGGACTTTACGGTATAAATTAGCCAAAATGCGCGAAAGTGGCATAGAACTTCCATGTTAAGAACTATGACAAACGAAGTGCGTTTGCAATCAATTTTATGAATGAAAAACCCTCCCGTTTTTTGTAAGCAGTCAGACAGGATGTCGATCCCTATTACCGCCCACCTTTGGGCGGTTTTTTTTGCCTATTAAAAATTCGCATGGCTAAGCGGTCGTTTATTGCCATCTTATCTATGTTTTGCCACTTAAGTCGGTCACTAATTGCAGCTTGGCATTGTCTTTGCTTTAACGTGATTAAGACATTGATTTATTCAAAAAAATGACAGTAGAGGCAGTGAAAATGGACATTAAAGGCAACTCTTTATATCAGGAAATGCAAGCCATGACGGCGCAAATAAGTGGCAATGCCGATATGTTGTCGCGCAACGAGACAAGCCCCGCAGCAGGACAATTTGCCGATATGCTTGGCCAAGCACTCGATGGGGTTAACAATTTGCAGGCAGCCTCTCGTGATTTACAAACACGCTTTGACATGCAAGACCCTAGCGTTGACTTTGCCAGTATGATGATAGCGAAAGAAAAGTCAGGTATCGCGTTTGAGGCGACTGTGCAAGTGCGTAATAAGTTACTTGAAGCCTACAAAACCATCATGAATATGCCAGTGTAAGTGTTTTAGATGAGAGCACAATGCAATACTCAATTTATTATAGGAAGTTATTATTGTGGCTGAAACCATGAGTACCGAGTTAGCCGTCACAGACGACGATACTGAATCAACAGAACTCGCTGAAAATCAAAAGTCGGGCGTACTCGATACCATCACTAGTACCGAAACCATTCGTCAGGTCACTATGATTGTGACGCTAGTGATTTGCTTAGCGATTGCTATTTTTATCTTTATTTGGTCAAAAGAGCCGACCTACCGTCCATTGGTACAAATGCCACCTCAAGAAATGATTGAGACCCTCGATTACCTCGATCAAAATCAAATTAAGTATAAAATAGAAGGCAACACAATCTACGTGCTGGATGCGCAATTTAAAGATGTAAAAATGGGTATGGTGCGCCAAGGTATTAGTCATCAAAGCAGCGCCGGTACCGATATTATCATGCAAGATATGGGTTTTGGCGTTAGCCAACGCGTTGAGATGGAGCGGTTGAAACATGCTCGTGAGCAGCTGCTCGCACGCACCATTGAGGATATTAACGCTGTGGGCAAGGCCCGCGTATTGCTCGCATTGCCTAAAGAAAATGTATTTTCTCGACGCGAATCTAAAGCTAGCGCCACCGTAGTGGTTACTGCTCGCAATGGCAGTTTTTTGTCGGGTGAAGAAGTCGACTCCATTGTTGATATTGTTGCATCGGCTGTACAAGGAATAGACCCTAGTAGAGTCACCGTAACAGACAATAACGGACGCTTACTTAATTCTGGTTCGGCGGACTCAATGAGTGCTAGAGCCCGCAAAGAATACGAAATTGAGAAAAAACGTGAAGACGAATACTTGGAAAAAATTGATTCGATTTTGATACCGGTACTCGGCCTAGGCAATTATACGGCACAAGCTGATGTCAGTATGGACTTTTCTGCAACAGAACAAACACAGCGTCGTTACAATCCTGACATGCCAGCGGTCAGAAGTGAAAGTATCTCAGAACAAAACACGGTGGGTGGTGTAATTGCTGGCATACCCGGCGCGCTTACCAACCAGCCCCCTGCAGACGCGAATATTCCAGAAGAAGCACAAGGCGCAGGCGCAGGCTCGCCTATTCCCGGGACAAGCTCTAAAGACCAAACTAGAAATTTCGAATTAGATACCACTATTAGTCACACTAAAAACCAAACGGGTGTAATACGCCGCCTTAGTGTGTCGGTAGCTGTCGACCATTTAGCCAGTGTCAATGCTGCTGGCGAAAGCGTAAGCACACCACTTAGCCAAGAACAGCTTCTTAACATTAGGCGACTTTTGCAGGGTGGCGTTGGCTTTGACGTTACCAGAGGTGATTCTCTGGAGGTCGTCAGCATCCCATTTAATCGTATCGATTTGGGTGAAATTGTCGAGCCCTCTATTTGGGAACAAGAGTGGTTTATGCCGCTGTTCAAATTATTCTTAGGTGCATCAGTCATTATTGTGTTAATCCTCGCTGTTGTGCGTCCAATGCTCAAGAAACTTATCTTTCCAGATGGCGGCGTTGAGGACGAGTACGATGATGCAGACCTTGATTTAGGTGATGAAGCGCTCAACGTGCTTAGTGAAGAGTTTGACGAGGGTCAAGTGGGCTTCTCTGCTGATGGCTCATTAATGTTACCTAATTTGCATCGTGATGAAGACGTGCTCAAAGCGGTTAGAGCACTAGTTGCAAACGAACCAGAGTTATCTGCGCAAGTTGTGCGCGGATGGTTACTAGAAGACGAGTAGGAAGTTTACATGGCTGATGAAGTTAACGAAAAACAGGAATTGCCAGAGTATGACGTTGCCAAGTTAGACGGCATTGAAAAGGCTTCTATTTTGCTGCTGAGTTTGTCTGAAGAAGACGCGGCACAAATACTCAAGTTTCTAGAACCTAAACAAGTACAGTTGCTTGGTACCGCGATGGCGGCAATGGATGATATGACCCAGAACAAAATATCTGCGGTGCATAAGCATTTTATTGAAGAAATTCAAAATTATTCGACGATTGGCTTTAAGAGCGAGGACTTTGTTCGAAGAGCCTTAGTTGCTGCGCTCGGTGAAGATAAGGCTGCACACTTGCTCGACCAAATTATGGCGGGTTCAGGCGCGAAAGGTTTAGAATCCTTAAAATGGATGGACTCCAAGCAAGTGGCGAATATTATTCGCAACGAGCATCCTCAGATTCAAACCATTGTGATGTCGTACTTGGAGCCAGAACAGTCTGCAGAAATACTTGCACAGTTTCCTGAAAAGGTGCGCCTAGACCTACTTATGCGAGTGGCTAACCTAGAAGAAGTGCAACCTGCAGCCTTGCAAGAACTCAATGAAATCATGGAGAAACAATTTGCAGGCCAGGCGGGTGCGCAGGCGGCGAAGATGGGCGGTTTAAAATCTGCTGCCAACATTATGAATTACCTCGATACCAATATCGAAGCACAGCTGATGGAAGCTATTCGTGAGCAGGATGAAGAAATGAGTCAGCAGATTCAAGACTTAATGTTTGTCTTTGATAACTTGATTGACGTTGACGATAGAGGTATTCAGGCTATTTTACGCGAAGTACAGCAAGAAACCTTAATGCGCGCAATTAAAGGCGCAGATGTCGAGCTTAAAGATAAAATTACCAATAATATGTCTAAGCGTGCCGCAGAAATGCTCATTGATGACATTGAGGCAATGGGCCCGGTGCGCTTGAGCGAAGTAGAAACCGCACAAAAAGAAGTGCTCTCGATTGCTCGACGCTTAGCTGATGCAGGCGAAGTCATGCTTGGTGGCGGCGGCGGTGAAGAGTTTGTATAAGCATGACTGAAGTAGATAAAGGCATTTTTGAAAACGCCAAACCATGGGATTTACCGTCTGTTGATGAGGTCCAAAATGCGCTTGATAAATCTACCAATGCGCTTAATCGCCCTCGCCGGCAATGGAAGTTTGAAGCGCCTGAGGAAGAGAAAGAACTTGAACCATTAACCGCAGAAGATATTGAAGCCATACGCACCAGTGCATACCAAGAAGGTCTACTAAGTGGTCATGAAGAAGGTTTTGAAAAAGGTCATGCCGAGGGTTTAGAAAAAGGAATTGAAGCAGGAAAAGAGCAAGGACATCAAGAAGGCGTTGAAACTGGCAAAGCAGAAGCGAAAACACTGATTGATGAGCAAAGCGCTAATTTACAATCATTGTTTGAGCAGGTATCTCAACCTTTAGCACAAATCAATGATGAACTTAAAAGCGAACTGTTGATACTAGCCACAACACTAGCAAAAGCCGTTATTAATGTAGAGGTATCACAAAACGAACAAGTGATAATCAAAGCCATTGAAGCGGGTATAAAAGCCTTGCCTATCCAAGAGAAAAGCTACCATCTTGATTTGCACCCAGACGATATTGCCGTGATACATCAATATTATGATGAACAAACGCTCAAAGATAACAATTGGGTGATTACCAGTGACGAAAAGGTCGAAAGGGGTGGATGCAAGATTATCACGCATAATAATGCAGTAGATGTTTCTATCCCAACTCGATGTAACAACATATTGACCCAGCTTCTACTTAACCAAGGGCTTCAAGATGACCCTCGCGCCTCCTGATAATTTAACTGACAAAATTAAAGAAATTACGCAGACAATTTTGCCAAATACGGTAATAACTGCTGGCAAGCTTGTACGTGGAGTCGGGTTAACCTTAGAAGCGGTGGGCTGTCGAATTCCAATAGGCGGGCGCGCATTGGTGCAAACCATACAGGGCAAAGTAGAAGCTGAAGTGGTGGGGTTTGCTGATGATGTCACGTTTTTAATGCCGTTTGAGTCGATTAAAGGTATTGTGCCAGGGTCTTTGGTAGAGCCTATTTCAGTTGATGCTGGTTTAGCCGTAAGCGATGATTTGCTGGGCCGTGTGATTGATTCAAATGGAAAGCCTCTAGACGGACTTGGCCCAATAGTCGTAAGCAAACGTCTTCCAACCAATCCACCGCCGATTAATCCACTTGTGCGTAAACCCGTTAATCAAGCATTAGATGTGGGGGTACGTGCAATCAACGCGATGCTCACAGTAGGCCAAGGCCAGCGAATGGGATTATTTGCGGGTAGTGGTGTAGGCAAAAGTGTATTGATGGGCATGATGACGCGAGGCACTACCGCTGATGTTGTAGTTGTTGGCTTAATTGGCGAGCGTGGCCGTGAAGTAAAAGAATTCATCGATGAAATACTCAGTGAAGAAGACCGAAAGAAAGCCGTGGTTGTTGCCGCCCCAGCAGATACGTCGCCGCTGCTGCGCTTAAAGGGCAGTGAAACTGCAGTTACCATTGCTGAGTACTTCAGAGACCAAGGTAAAAACGTTTTATTATTAGTGGATTCGTTGACCCGTTATGCCATGGCGCAGCGCGAGATTGCTTTGGCAGTGGGCGAACCTCCCGCAACAAAAGGCTATCCGCCCTCGGTATTTGCGAAACTACCGGCTCTAGTTGAACGTGCAGGTAACGGCAATATTCATCAGGGCTCTATTACGGCTTTTTTTACCGTGCTAACGGAAGGTGACGATTTACAAGACCCTATTGCTGATTCTGCTCGGGCCATACTTGATGGCCATATTGTGTTGTCTCGGGAATTAGCCGATTCAGGTCATTACCCTGCTATTGACATCGAAGCATCAATTTCTCGCGTGATGCCTCAAGTGGTGTCTGAAGAGCATGACCAAAACGCACGCAGCATTAAACGCGTGTATTCCTCATATCAACAAAATAAAGACCTCATCAATATAGGCGCTTATGTAAAAGGCAGTGACCCACAAATAGAATTGGCTATTGCTGCAGCCCCCGCAATTAATGCATTTTTGCAGCAGACAACTAAACAGGTTATTACGATGCAAGCGACTTTGGAAACGGTCTCAACGCTAGCTCAGGGTATTAATTCAGCCACTGGCTCTGCGTCCGGTCAATAAGTTCATGGGTAATTTATGAGTTCGGTTAAGCAGTTACTATTGGTGGCTTCTCTCGAAGAGAAAAAGGTGCAAAATTGCGCCATTCAATATCAGCAAGCCAACGCGCATTTGCAACAAAACCAACAGAAACTCGCTGGTTTAGAACGCTACCGTTTAGATTATTTGCATAATATACGACAAAAAGCTAAACAAGGCGTTGGCGCAATGTCGATGAACCAACATCATCAATTTGTGGGCAAATTAGATAAAGCTTGTGAGCAACAAGTGAATATCATTAATAATGCGGTTTTGGTGGTCGACCAGCGTAAGAAGCAATGGCTGGCTCAGCAACAAAAACAAAAAGCTATCTTACATTTAATCAGCAATAAACAAAAAGCTGCGGCTATTAAAGAGGCAAAACTCGAACAAAAAATGTTTGATGAGTTTGCTTTACAAAGCACAATGCGCAAGGCAAGAAGCGCCTAGCTTCATTCTATCCTTACTATTCCCTTAGATTTCTTTATTCATTTTTGCTGTTGGTACAGTAAATGCAAATATGCTTGCAAACAGCCTTATTTGCCTAGCTAAAAACGTTTAAAAGTCAATATAAACAACATATTAGCTAATAATAGAAGATAGGAAACGTAAAGTATGATGCAACATCTTGCCAGTAATAAGCCCGATTCTGCCGCTTCGGCATTGCCGCTTGATATTTCTCGTAGCAGCAGGACCAACGACAAGGCCTCACATTCATTTAATCAAGTGCTGCGAGAAGAGTCAGCGCGTCCTAGTGCTTTTGAGCAAGCGCGTAAAAATGCTGCGGATCGAACTAATTCAAATACGACAAGTGCGCAGCAGGAAAAGCCGGCACGTAATGAGCCTGCTAGCAACCAAAATACAGAATCAAGAAATCGTCAAGATTCCAAAGATAATATTTTGAACACAGGTAAAACCGATTCAGCGATGAAGCAAAGTGAGCAAAGTCCTGCAGATGGAAAAGTGGCGCCCAAAATCGAAAACAAAGATGCGGACAAGTCTCTATCTAGTGAAGCGACAAAAAACGTCATTGCTGAAGATACTAGCAAAACGCTCTCAAATAAAAGTAGTGAGGAAGAATTTGACTATATTGACTATGTGTCTGATTTTGCCGCGCTGAGCGACAAAGTTGCATTAACACAAGAAGAAGGACATCAAGACAAACTCATTGATTTAACCAAAATTATTTCCTTAAACGTTGACGA
>CAZXTD010000051.1:23191-25747 GCA_964643575.1 uncultured Glaciecola sp.
CAAGATATACCTTTGACCTCTGCAGATTTAGCATCACAAGCACAAGAAAACATGGACGGGTTACTACAATTAGGTATCGATAAGTCTCAATTGCAAACTATTCTTGATGCTCAAAATGCACAACTCGATTTAAATTCAGAACTTAACGAAGCTGAGCAAATAAAATTGCAAGCGATCATTGCTAATATGCTTAGTACCCTGCAGTCAGAGTCCAAAGAGCAGGGACTTGATCATGAGTCGCTCGCAAAAGTAAAAAAAGCGGATGAAGCACTGCTCGAACAGTTGTTGCTGCATCCGGCAAAGAATGGGCAAGCAGGCAAATATAAAACAGGCGAGCAGTCGGGCCTGCCAATTGAGCAATACCCAAAAGAAACAGATGGGCGACTCATTAGTATAGAAAATGCCGCAAAAATACCAAAAGTGGTGAAAAACCATGAGCATGTAGTAGATCCTGTTCAAACTCCCGACAAACAAGCTTTACTAGATGGCAAGGGTAAAAAAGAACCTGAGACTATTGGCAAGCCTGAGCTAGACCCAGCAGCGGAATTAAAAATAAGTGATAAAGATATTTGGCGTAAAACCCCCGAACTTAATGACATTAGTAAATTGCCAGATAATACGCTAAAAACGAATACAGCCATTGCACAAACTACTAAACCAGCGCTGGATAATATTGCGCTTCTTAATGATGAACAAAACAAGTTGGCAATGAATAGCCTACAAGAAAGAGTGCAGTCGGTTGTCGCCGATTTAAAAACCGAAGGCAAAGGCAATGAGTTTATTGCGGCTCTACAAAGCGGCGTAAAAGAGTTCAAACAGCAACTTGCTCAAGGGCGTGAGCCGGGTATCAATTTAAAAGACATGGTAGCAGAAGCGTTAAGTGCTGCAGGCGTTGAGGTTGATAAGTCGGTACAGGCAAAAGTCGATGGTTCGGTGAGTCAATTTAATGCCGTGTTAAATCTTGCCAATGCCGTCAATTATAGCGCTAATCAGCAACAAGCTCAGGTGCTTGGCATTACCGACAACCAATTAGCAAAAGAAATTAACTATCAACAAATAGAAGGTACAAAACTTGCTAACGCTACTACCAGTGCAAGTAATCAGGCAATGTTTGATAAAGCCGTCAATATTTATAAGGCAGAAGGTCAAGCACAATTAGCCGAAAAAGTCCGCTGGATGGTGAATTCTAAAAACTCCAGCGCAGAAATTAGGCTCGACCCGCCAGACTTAGGCGCTGTAAATATCAAGGTAAACTTAAGTGGTGACGCTGCCCAAGTTAATTTTACCGTGCAGTCTCAAACGGCAAAAGAAGCGCTTGACCAAGCTGTCCCTAGGTTACGAGATATGTTACAGCAACAGGGTATTGAATTAGGTCAGTCTTCGGTGCAGCAAGACAGCTCAGGTCAGCAAGGCGCTGAACAACAAGGTGAATTTGCTCAAGGCGGTCAAAATAGTGGCGCAAGTATGACAAGTAACGAGAGCAATGCGGTAGAGAGTCAAGATTTTGCTCAAGTTCATGCAGAACAAAGAGTATCAAACGGTAGCTTAGGTGGTATTGATTATTACGCCTAACGAGTATGCCAATTGGCGTTATAAAGAGCCAATATACAAATACAGCGATAGCAGAGTTGTCGCAATTTTAAATAAATTGAAAGGTTTTTAGACATGGCAGACGAAGAGTTACAAGGCGAAGAAGGCGGAAAGAAAAAATCAAAGCTCATGCTGATTATTATCATCGTCGTGGTTTTATTACTTGGCGGCGGTGGCGGAGCCTATTTCTTTTTATTCATGGGTGATGAAGAAGTTGCTGAAGAAACGATGGAAGATGAAGCAGCAAGTGCCGGTGAGTCAGTTGTGCCGAATGACGGAATAGCCATCTATGTTGCGATGCCACGGCCTTTCCAATTTAATGCACCGGGTATTACCCGCGAACGAATTGTACAAATAGAAGTGCAGTTAATGGTACGCGGGCCAGAAAACGAAGAGCGTGCTAAACGCCATATCCCGATGATTGAAGGTAACTTGTTACAAGTTTTCAGTGCATCAAACGCCGATGATTTAGTCACCGATGTAGGCAAAATAGAGCTGCGCGACAAAGCAACTACACAGGTGCGTCAAGTCATGCAAGACCTAGAGAAAAACCCAGTGGTAGAGCAGGTATTATTTACCGGTTTTGTTATTCAATAAAGCTTGAGCGGCATGACGTTCATGTAAGTTATACATGGATGCGGTTTAGCTTAGCAGGACAAACTTAGGTGTAAATGTGAGCGATTTATTATCACAAGACGAAATTGACGCACTACTACACGGTGTCGATGACGTTGAGGAAGAAGAGGTTGAAGAGGTCGAACATGATGGTTCAGCCCTCGAATATGACTTTTCCTCACAAGACCGTATTGTTCGCGGTCGAATGCCCACACTTGAAATTGTGAATGAACGTTTTGCACGGCACATGCGCGTTAGCTTGTTTAATATGATGAGGCGCAGCGCTGAGGTGTCGATAAACGGCATTCAAATGATTAAGTTTGGTGAGTACATTCATACTTTGTTTGTGCC
>CAZXTD010000052.1:0-4351 GCA_964643575.1 uncultured Glaciecola sp.
CAGATGGCGTCTTCTGACCAAGTATTGGCCGAAATTAATCGTAAAGAAGGGGTTGTCTATAGCGCCCTTACCCCAAACCTCAAAGGTTATGAAGGTGCTTTTGCAGCAAAAGCCGATACGGTTGCTGTATTTGCCAGTGCTTCAGAGTCATTTTCACAAAAAAATATTAATTGCAGTGTGGCTGAAAGCCTTGGACGTTTTGACATTCTGATGCAAAAAGCGAAAGCTGATAACGTGCCTGTTCGTGGATATGTTTCTTGCATAATAGGCTGCCCTTATGAAGGTGATGTAGACCCTCAGGCGGTTTTAGACGTAAGCCAAGCACTTTTAGATATGGGGTGCTATGAGGTATCACTAGGCGATACAATCGGCGTGGCTACGCCGCTCAAAATGCAGAAGCTTCTTAATCTCCTAATTTCTCGTTTACCCGTATCGCAGTTGGCGCTGCATTGTCATGACACCTACGGACAAGCCTTAGCAAACGTGTTGTTGGCCCTTCAAAATGGTATTGCAACATACGACGCCTCGGTTGCTGGCTTAGGTGGTTGCCCTTATGCTAAGGGTGCTTCGGGTAACCTCGCAACAGAAGACTTAACGTACATGTTACAAAATATGGATATTAAAACAGGCGTTGACATTGAGCGCTTACGCCAGTGTGGGCAGTCAATCAGTCAAGTGCTTAAACGAAACAATCAGTCTAAAGTCGGTATAGCGCTGAGCGCAAAGAAATAAGTCCAAAGAGCTTTATACTAGCAATGTTTTCAGCTACTTTTCTTTTTTCACATACAAGCTCATCACCATACCCATACCAAGGCCGACGCTCATTCCAATAAGGGTAATATTGATGCTGAATATCATAAGCGCGCTGTAGGCAAAGCCTGCGATTAAAATAAAGCTCCCCACAGCAGAGTTTGATTTAGCCACAAAGTTTGTGCGTTCATGGTCTTGCGCTATGTCTAATGAATAAATTTTTCGGCCCGTTCTTACGCCTGCATGACCAATACTTAGTATAAAAAATAAAGACACAATCCATACAATGTTTTGCAAGAATTCAGTATAAAACAAACTCATTATTAATAAGATAACAGCCGACGTTAAGGATAAAAAGCTACCAATCTGCATACATAACAAAGCGCTCTTATCCGACAATGCACCCCATACATAAGACGACAAAAATCCTGCCGCAGCTTGTGCCACAATAAGGTAAGCTAAAGCATCCACAAGATTACCTTTGTAAGCTAATGAAAACAGCGGCGCCAATAAGGCCGAGTGAGAAAATAGACTCCTCATAACAATAAAACGAGAAAGCGTTGGTGGTAAAGAAAACAAACTCGAGTTGGTCTTGCGAGGTTGTTCATCGCCTGAGCTTTCATCAATCTCTTTTATGCTTGTCTTTAAACGCCACATTATGCTAATACAAACCGCTTGAGCAATTAATGCTAAGCCCCCTAACACTAATAATTTAGGGTGAGAAACCGTTTGGGTTAACGAGCCAATGTCTATAATATTCTTTACATCAGAAAACGAAACAAATAGCGATATCAAGGCAATTAGCATCGTGATTAGCGCTGAAATACTCGATGCACTGCCAATTAGCTTACCTCTATTGCCCTGCTCTACGTGCTTTCCTTGAATATCTTTATTCGTCAATGAACATAGCGCTCTACTTAGACTCCATATTGTTAGTGCTACAATAATCATTATTCCTGCCGGCCAACCTTGTAAATAAAAGCCGCCAATTAAAATAAATATACTGGCAACAAACTGGAGCAAAATACCCAAACGCCATGGCCGATGACGCTGTGTATTATTGATTAATAGCCGTGCATAAATAGCTTGAGGAAGCAAAGCGCCTGATTCTCTAATAGGCACTAACATTGAGGCCATAAAACCTGGCGCTCCCGCCGCCGAAAGTAAAGCGGGCAAAGTTGTTTTAGGTGATAAAAGCAAGTCGGAAACTTTATTGAGTATTAACGAAAAGGCGATACGGTGTGAAGGCTTGATATCTGAAGTTCCTTGTTTGCGAAAAGTTGGCTTTTATGTGGTATCTAATTGATCATTGCATACGCATGACCACAATTAATGGATTGCCAAACGGATGATTCGATTTTTCAATTGCTCTGCTGGCGTTCTTAATCTAGTATAGAATTACATGTTAAGTAAATGTTAAATAAGAATTATGGAAAAAGTAAACAATCGTTACATCAGTAATTTAACTCGCGATACCTACGCACTAGTACTTGCAGGGGGAAGAGGTTCACGTTTACATGAACTCACCAATTGGCGCGCAAAGCCTGCTCTTTATTTTGGTGGCAAATTTCGAATTATAGACTTCCCTTTATCAAACTGTGTGAATTCAGGTATACGAAATGTTGGCGTGCTGACCCAATATAAATCTCATTCTCTTATTCGGCACTTGGTCCGCGGTTGGGGGCATTTCAAAAAAGAACTGGGCGAATCTATTGAGGTATTACCTGCTTCTCAGCGCTTTTCAGAAGATTGGTATCAAGGTACTGCCGATGCGGTCTACCAAAACATCGATATTATTAGAGTCGAATTACCTAAATATGTCATGATTTTATCTGGCGACCATATTTACCGTATGGATTACGGACCGATGCTGGCGCAACACGTTGAGTCTGGCGCTAAAATGACGGTAAGTTGCATGTCGGTGCCGGTTGATACTGCGCGTAATGCATTTGGCGTTATATCAATAGATGAAGACAATCAAGTTAACGGGTTTATCGAAAAACCTAGCGAACCTGCGACGCTGCCGGGCGACCCTGACAATTGCTTAGCCTCAATGGGTAACTACGTTTTTGATACCGATTTTTTACTTGAGCAATTAGAGAAAGATTCTAAAAATCCAGATTCTGATCACGATTTTGGCAAAGATATTATTCCTAATATTATCGATAATTTTAAGGTATGCGCATTCGATTTTAAAAAGAGTGCTAAAAATGAGTCTTATTGGCGCGACGTGGGCACTTTAGACAGTTTTTGGGAAGCTAACATGGAACTGGTTGCACCCATCCCGGAACTTAGTTTGTATGACAAACTCTGGCCAATTTGGACTTATCAAGAACAGTTACCACCCGCAAAGTTTGTGTGGGAAGAAGATGACAGGCGCGGCGAAGCTTTAAACTCCTTAGTGTCTGGAGGCTGCATAATCTCTGGTGCAACACTCAGGCGCAGTGTTTGCTTTTCGAATGTTAAGGTAATGTCGTACAGTCAGGTTGACGACTCTGTTATACTACCTGATGTTGAGGTAGGGCCGGGTTGTACAATTAAAAAAGCAATTATAGACCGAGGATGTATTATTCCAAAAGATACGCAAATTGGCGTTGACCATGGCTTTGATAAACAGCGAGGCTTTAGAGTATCTGAAGGCGGCGTCGTGTTAGTGACACGAGAGATGCTAGGGCAAATTTAATTCTGCCAACTCATCTATAGAGGCGGATAACTCGCATTCATCGCAAGCATATCCGCTTCAATTAACTTTTCTACAATTACCATATCCACATCTTCCAATTTGTTTATATTCAAACACGACTTGCCATGCTTATGTTTTCCAAGTTTTGCTAACAAACCAGGATTGTTCTCTACGCCTCTCATCAAGTACAAACTAATGTATTGTTTACGCGGTGAAAACGCAGAGCGCATCCAAGTATTTTCTTTACCTTTTGAGTTTTTATAGGTGTATTCACCAAAACCAATAATCGAATTGCCCCACATCTTTGGAGATAATCCTGTCACTTTCTGATAAACATCTAATAGAGCAAAGGCATCTAGTTTTCGCACTGGGTGCTCAAGAGATTCTAAAAACACTAAAACTGAATCATCATTTACTTTAGTTTTTATTGTGTTCATCATTACCTTCCTATAAAAAATTAGATGGTTATTATTACGCCACGCACCAAAAACGGCAAAAGTGTTTGGTAACTATACAATATAGAATGGATAAAAATCGCTATAAAAGGTCATCCAATACTTTTGCGAGCTCAATAGGATACTCTAAAGGAAACATATGCCCCCCTTTCGCGAACTCAATATGATTGACTATTGGGTTGGCATATAAGAACGGCTTGCGTAAAACAGGCACGCAAACATCAGTGTATTTGCCTGTTATTAAGCTCGTCGGCGTTCTTAGTTTGCCTGCGTAAGTCGGTAAATTATGCGGAATCGTTCTAAAAATGTTTGCTTCAGTGGCTACCTCAAAACTCAGTTGCTTGATATCTTGTTTTTCCTCTATCACAGCGTTCACATAATCATTGATGCAATCGGGATCAAAATTTTTGAATAGGGCCTTGCCCTTAAAATAAGCTAAAAGATCATGCTCCAAATGCCACGT
>CAZXTD010000052.1:4361-4747 GCA_964643575.1 uncultured Glaciecola sp.
CTATTTTCGGTGAGGGCTGCGGGTGTTAATTTGTTGATTAAGCGATTAGTTTTTGCGAAACGAAAAATATATCGAGCAAGCCCCGTAATTAGTGGTGGGTCCAGGAGTATCAATTTGGAAAACAAGTCGGGGCGCTCGCACGCCGTCATGTAGGTAATCACAGCACCAAAAGAATGCCCTATCCCAATGACCGGTGCTTGTGCACTATTTTCGATGAAATGCTCTAGTTCTTTTATTTGGTTCTGCCAATTATCAACAAGGGGAAAACGCGGGTTATGCGCTAACTTGTCTATTGCTATAAATTTATGGTCGTAGCGCAGATTTGCAAACAATTTAGCGTAGCTGCCGGCAGGAAACCCATTAGCATGAGCAAAAACGGCATCGCC
>CAZXTD010000052.1:4757-25438 GCA_964643575.1 uncultured Glaciecola sp.
GAGCAAAGTGGATGACATTATTTTTATTCAGCGCCACAAACACCCCCCTTATCCACGTATTCTGTGGGTGTACACTGATACCAGCGCTTAAATGCACGTCTAAAATTTGCCACATCGACAAAACCAAGCGCGCTTGCTGTTTGCGTCACCGAATAGCCATAAACCAGTAAGCATTCTTTGGCGATTAATGCCTGATGTTCATCTAAGAGTGCTTTAAAACTTGAGTTTTCTTCTTTCAAATAGCGATGAAGACTGCGCGTACTTACTTTTAAATCACCGGCAATTTGCTCAAGCTGTGGGCGCGTATTTTGATATTGCATAAGCGCTTGCTGCACTTTTCCAGCGTAACTTGCATATTGCAGTAGTTTGTCTAACTCTTGCTGACACGCTTGCTTTGCCTGCAAATAACTTAACTTATCGGCACCAGGAATAGCTTTATTTAGCATAGTCAAATTCACCGCAATGCCACAGTAGCTATGTTCAAACTGAGTAGGAATTGGTTTAAACACTTGATACTTATCTACGTAATCTGGTTGTTTATAATCAAAGAACAAGCGCTCTATACTGAAGTCGGGCACCCTTTGTTGCAACGCTACAAAAATGTTGAAAATAGCACCTGTCACCGCTTCTATGACGAAACGATGTAACTGCCCTTGCCAGTGAGTGTCGCGTGCAAGAACGATTAATTGGGTTTTATTTTGAATGGTGTTTATTTCTATAAACGGAATTCTTATTTGTAGATATTGTTTAAAAAATTCTATGATTTGCGATAAGTTTTCGCAGTTTAAAATCGCGAGGCCAAATGTGCCATGGTGGGCAATTTGCAACTTACGTCCAATAGTCAAACCCAAGTGTTGGGTTTGTTTGTGCTGTAAAATTTGGGTTAGCAGGCGATCAAATTCTTCCGGCACAATTTTACTATTAGACGAATACAGCTTGGCTTCGTCAATATTGTTTTGGGCTAGCCAAGTGTCGATAGGAATACCTTGCTCATTGAGCACATCAATAAGGTGCCCAAGGTAATACACTGGCAGATACTGCATGTTTTGACTCCTAATATTCACAACAATACCTCTAATTTGATTCAGGAACTAATGAGCTAACTAAAAAATCGACGTGATACAAGACGTAATACAAACTACGTCAAATTATGCCAATTGGCAACAAATGACTCATCATTGGCGTATTCGATGCTCACATTAATAGTTAAATGCACGCAATATACTCAGCATAACAAGGAGTAGATGCAATGTTTCACTATATAAAATTTTTTCATTATTTTTTAATCGTACTAATAGGCTGTGCCTGTTTGTTGTTGGCCGACTATTTTATTTTAATTGGCTTTGGTCTTTTTATTGGCGCTTATGTGTTAGGTGATGCATTTTTAGGGGATGATTTAAGTGAACCCGATTTAACTAAAAAGCACTTACTTAATTCAATGCTATACGCTTCATTTCCATTAAGTATTTTCGTGTTGAGTATTTGTGCTTGGTTAATCACACCACAAACTTGGGGCTTTATGCTAATCCTAAGTGAGGTTTTGCAATATGATTTTGTCGCGGCTAAACAAGCTACAACGGTTTTTGAATTGGCCGTCGGCATTATATTTGCGGGGTTTATGCTAAGCGGTGTTGCTACCGTTGTTGGACATGAACTAGTGCATAGGGTCGGTAAAAAGTTTGACGTGAGTTTAGGCAGGTGGTTGATGAGCTTAAGCTTTGATGCAAACTTCTCAATTGAGCATGTGTATCATCATCATGCAAAGGTAGCGACCGAAGATGATCCTGTTACAGCTCCGCGTGGTCGTAATGTCTATGTCCATGTCGTTTATGCTCTGTGGGGCACAAACAAATCGGCGTGGCTGATAGAGAAAAAACGCTTAAGCCGTAAAAAGCAGAATGTATTTTCGGTAAATAACCTATTTATTAGGGGCTGGTTAATGACGCTGGTCGTATTATCTAGCACGCTCTTACTCGCAGGATGGCAGGCTATGTTATATGTGGCAGCAGTCGGCATAATGGCAAAATTAATCTTAGAAGTCGTCAACTATATGGAGCATTATGGCTTAGTCCGTCACCCTCGTCAGCCAGTTAAACCAAAGCATTCGTGGAATTCAAATCGAAAAATCAGCAACTGGGCCATGTTTAACTTACCCAGACATTCGCACCATCATGCTCAAGGAGCAGTACCATTTGAAAAACTTAAGTCGATGCCTGAAGCGCCAGAAATGATTAGCGGATATATCTCTACCTTTGGCGTAACGCTTATCCCGCCACTTTGGTTTAGGCTTATGGCGCCAAAGCTTGAAGAATGGGACACGATTCATGCAAATGAGCAAGAGCTAGAAATAATTAAACAACAATCTCAGCGACGCGCCAAAAACGCCTTAGTAGCAATATTCCACTAAGGCGTCTCGATAGAAAAGGCATAACAAAATTACGCGGCGGCTTGCCTGCTCTCTGCAGCCGCCCAATCCTCTTTAATACGAGTTGATGACCAGTAAAAAGTAATAATAGATAAAATATAAGGTATGGTCAGCAAGCTCAAAGATGTTCTTAACGCTTCACTGGCACCCATACTTGGCGTAAGCGCATGACTTATGAGCCCAGTGATTGTTGGCCCGCCGCCCAAAGCGATAATATTTAAAACAAAAAAGAACAAAGCGGTAGACATCGCACGTGCTTTAATGGGCGCTAGAGTTTGCGCAATAGCAAAGCACGGGCCCAAATACATGCCGCTTGTAAATAAAAGAACAGCCAAACAAGCTATCGAAAGCCAAGCATTGCCAACGTAGAGTGATAATACAAAACAAGGTACGCCCACAATCATTGCATAAGTGGGTAATAATGCGTATCCCCTTCTGTCTTTTTTACCCCATTTGTCTGCTATTACACCACCTAACCAAACGCCAAGCGCATAAAATGTGCCGTTAATTATACCAAACACAATTAACAAATCTCGAATGCTAACATCGCTGTGTACACGAGCATAAAAGTCTATAATCCAAGTAGATATCGCATAATTACCAAATGAGCCAAAAGAAATACCTAAACACATTCCCCACCAAGTAGGTATTTTCAGTAAGGTTTTAATAGCATCCATTAGTTTCATATTAGCGGTGTCACCACTTGGTGTGCTGGTTCGTTTGGGTTCTTTAATGGTAAGTTTCATTAAAATAGCCAAGGCTATTCCTGGTAAACCAACCGCAATCATTACAGTTCGCCAAAAAGAGCTGCCGTCTTCTACCGTGCTGTCACCCAAGAAAAACGCAGCTGCAAAATACGCAGTCATAATGCCAAAAGGAATACCCAAAGAATATATGGCTAGTGCCTTAGCGCGCTCAGTGGCGCTATATAAATCTGAAATCATTGAATGAGAGGGTGGACTGCCGCCCGCCTCGCCAATACCCACACCAATACGCGCCAACGCAAGCTGGGTAAAGTTTGTGGCAAAACCGGAAATCGCAGTAAATCCACTCCATGCTGTTAAAGAAATAGCCACAATGTTAACTCGGCTGTATCGGTCAGCCAGCCAAGCAATAGGAATACCCACCACAGTGTAGAGCAGCGCAAAAGCAAAGCCTTTGAGCCAGCCTAATTGTGCATCGTCTAGACCTAAATCGGCTTTAATAAAAGGTGACAAGATTCCAATTATTTGACGATCAATAAAATTAAACGCATAAACCATGGTTAGAATGAGTAGAACATAGCGTCTGTATGCAGTAGAGGGTTCGGTACTGGTATTGTTATTAGTATGAGTAACCACGATATTCCTTAATTCATTTCAGCGCTTTGAAACGCTAAATACTAGAACATAAAATTATGACTACGTTAATAATCATTCATTTGTTAACAGAATGCCAATTTATGTGAATTATTTGTGAACATGCATGCTATTAATAATCTAAATGTCCGGGCTTACTTGAAATACAGCGCGATTTAATCAACAATACAACAACTCCGACCAGATGAAATGATTAATTTGTATGCATATTGATGATTACTTAGAGCAGGCGCTCAAGCAAAAAAACGAGCCGGATTTAAGCTTTAAGATAGATAAAAAATGGGCACAAGGACGCACTGTTTATGGTGGGCTCTCTGCTAGCATGTTATTTGCTGCCGCCCGCGCATACGTGGATCCTGAGCGTGTGCTGCGTTCAATGACCACTAATTTCGTTGGCCCTCTATTGGCTGAGTCTCCTTTTTTGATCAGTGTAGAAGTAGTACGAGCAGGTAAGAACGTTTCTCAACTACAAGCACGTGCATTACAAGATGGAAAAAATTGCGTCGTTTGCCAATTTTGTTTTGGTGAAGACCGAGATTCAAAGATTGTTGTAGCAAATAACGAGCATCACGGCTTGATTGAGCCGAAAAAAGGTAATTTCATTCCTCAGATACCCAAAGTTACACCTAAATTTTTACAGCATTTTGACCTTGCTATAGAACAAGGCGGTATCCCTTTTACTGGCAAAAAGACGAGCGAATACTATGGTTGGATGCGCTATAAGAAACCGCCGAAAACAATCAGCGATGCGCACATTGTAGGCATTATTGATACTTGGCCACCTACTCTGCTGCAAATGTTGCGATGGCCTGCGCCAGCAAGTACAGTGAGTTGGAATTTAGAATTTATTCACCCTCATCGAACAATATTACCAACAGATTGGTTTGCATATAAGTGCAACACTCGCCAAGCTGCCGGTGGATATGGCCATACGGAAGCTACTATTTGGGATAGTCACGGCGAAGTGATTGCGCTCAGCAGACAAACGGTGGCTGTTTTTGACTAGCAAACACTAACATTCAATATTGCCTCGCGCTCAAGACAACGGTTATGCGGCACTGGCCATTTTAAATAAACCCGCCAGTGAATCATATTCTTCTTCGCAACATATTAGTGCACTTTCACAATCGTCTTTACTTAAGTTTAAACAAGAGAATAAAAAGTCGGGAACATGGTCGTCTAAAGTATAAACATCTGGGTAAGTTTGTATAATTGCAAGTGAATACGCCAATTGAATAATTTGTGCATCCATAGTGACTGCGGGCATATCATCATGATGTTGCATGGCAATGGTCGACACTAGCGAGTCAGGAATTAACCAGCGCTGCATAAGTGCAGCAGATATCTCAGCATAGCTAAAGCCCAATACTTCCTCTTGGCAATGCCTCGGCAGGTTGTCGGTATGTAAACGACTGCAATCTCTCGCAAGGGTTGGGCTCACTCGCAATACTGCTAACTCTCCCACATTATGCAGTAGTCCACTTATAAACAGTCTGCCAGAATCTTTTTGTTTTACTTTTTTCGCAAAATGCACGCCATACAAACCACACAATATACTTTGCTGCCAAAACTTATTGATATCAATATATTTGGCGAGTTCTGGGGTAACCATGTTGGTGACACCAAAAACTAATGAGAATTCATAAACAGCTTTAACGCCTATTACTTGAATCGCTTTTTCGAGAGACTCAATTTTACGTTCAAATCTAAATATTGCACTGTTAGCATATTTTAAAAGGTGCGCCGCTAAACCGGGGTCTAACGAAACCGTATTGGCAACATCTTTCATCGTACTTGAATCATCGTTGAACAATACTCGCAGTTGGTTGGCAGTATCAGGTACAGCATATAGCTCGTTTGCTCGCTGTGCATATTCAATTGCATTCATGGTATTGGTGTTACTCCTTTGAGCTCTTCACTTAGAAAGCTCATTCGCATTTTTAACTTCTTTAAGAAATGCCGAAGCATTCACTTTTTTACCGTTCTCGACTTGCTTAATCAACTTAACTAAAAGCTCGTTGGCAGGCGCTTTCACACCCAATTCACTCGCACTAGTGGTGACTTTACCGTTTAAAAAATCAATTTCGGTTAAACGGTTTTCTTGCAAGTCCCACCACATACTCGTGCGCACTTTTGGATCAATTGCTAACATTTGTTGAGCAACTAGTTTAAATAGCCAAGTCGGCAAATCTAAAACGTATGGTATCCATTTATTCGGCAGACTTGCGATTTTCGGTAGTTTTATTTTGCGTTTATGAGTAATCACTAGAAGTTCTTGCATAAGACGTGAAATAAAGCGCCGATAATCAGAATTTTCTAACATCTCTTTAACCGGTATATCTGCAAGTGCACATACTGCATTACCTAAGTTGAGCTGAAGCTTCGCCCACTGTAATGCGGTCATTTCAAAGCTGGTATCCACTGGCAAATGTTTAGAATTAATTTGACGAGCTATCCAATGTACTGAATCACTTATCGATTCATTTCGCTCGAGCACTAAATGACCCTGCGACCCCCTATAAAAATGCCCTACTTTATCGCTGATGACATTAAAAGGTACCATTGCACGTATGACAGTATTATTAGGGAAAGCATGCTGCACATTTAGATGGCTGTTCACACCGTTTTGGCAGCAAATAATCAGGGTGTTTTCACTAATACACTCTCTAATTGTAGCAATAGCATCATCAATTGAGATGCATTTTACAGTGAGCCACAGCACATCGGCTTGTTTGGGTAAGGCGCTCAGACTACTTTTTTGTGACGCTTTGCTACTATCTATGCTAATTAAAGTGGGTAGGCTCGTGACAGAGAAATGATTACCCTGATAGTCACTAATCGAATAGTTCTGTTTGAGTCTTGCAATAATATTTGGTCTTGCTACTACAGAGACGGCTTGGTTTACATGAACGAAAGACGCTGCCAAATAGCAGCCAATCATGCCTGCACCTAAAACAATATGGTGTGTCTGATGTGTTACACTATCGTCGTCTGTGTCGCTAAGTCTTTTTCCACTCATGATGCTACCTTTGCTATAAATGCTAGGCTAATCTTATGTTTACGGCAAAAATGTAAACTTGGTTTGACGCGACTGGTTTTGATATACCCTAAACTTGAAACTTTATTACCTCAGGATAGTTAATTGCGAGTATTATTCATAGGCTTTGTTTGGCCTGAACCAAAATCTTCAGCCGCTGGCCAAAACATTCTGAGTTATATCAGCACTTGCTTGGCCCAAAATTGGCAAGTTTATTTCTGTAGTTCTGCTTTGCAAACTGAGCAAAGTCTTAACTTAGAAGCCCTAGGAGTGTATACATTTCAGTCAGTTCTTAACTGCGAAAGCTTCGATTCACAAGTAGAGGATGTTAAACCAGATGTAATCGTTTTTGATCGTTATTTAAGCTTTGAGCAATTTGCTTGGCGAGCTAGGCAGGCTTACCCTCATGCTATGCTGGTATTAGATGCAGAAGACCTTCATTTTTTGCGGCATGCTCGCAGCTTATGGGTAAAGTCACAAAAAGGGCCTTTGACTTTTCAGACCGCAAATGCAGTTTTGAAAAATGAGAATCAAGAGACCCTTTATAACGAACTTCTTTGGCGAGAAATCACTTGCATTTTGCAGGCTGATTTAACGATTGTTCTGTCTGAATTTGAACTCGTGTTATTGAAAGATAAAATGGGTGTTCCTTGTCATCAACTCGCTCATATTCCTTTTATTCTCAACGAGAAAACTGAGTTGAGCGCTACTGGTAAACAAGCTAAAACACTATCTGCTTACGAACAAAAACAAGATTTCGTGTTCATCGGTAATTTTAGACACGCACCCAATTTTCATGCGGTCAAAGTGCTAAGAGAGAATTTATGGCCAGAAATTTACAAACAACTCAAAGCTATAGGTGTTGACGCTAAATGTCATGTCTACGGCGCCTATCTTTCACCTAAAGCTAAGCAGCTCGAAAGCAAAAAGCTGAATTTTTTGGTGCATGGTTATACCGAAGACCAATTTGAAAGTATCACAAACGCTAGAGTCATGCTTGCCCCAATTACATTTGGAGCAGGCGTCAAAGGAAAACTCATTGACGCCATGCGCTGCAAAACACCGTCAATTACCACCGTAATAGGTGCAGAGGGCATTACTCACGAAATTTGGCCTGGCGCAATTTGCGACACACCCGAACAGTTTATAGCAGAAGCCATAAGACTATATTCATGCCCGCACAGTTGGCAGCTTGCGATGTCGCATTGCAGACCTATTATAGATGGCTATTTCAACAGCGAAGTATCGTCAAAATCCTTTGTCGATATAATAAAACGTGGTATTTCCACTCATACAAAGTCTCGACAAACCAGCATCATGCAAACCCTTCTTTGGCAAAACCAATTTTTAGCCAGTAAGTATATGAGCCAATGGATTGAGGCAAAGAATAAATGAACTTGGTTACCCTGCTGTTACCTCGACTACAAATTACACTAACTCTGTTAGTCTATCAATTACAGTCGCGATACCATCTTTGCGCCCTTGACTAAAATAATGACTCAGACCTAAGTCTTGCAAATATTGATGATAGTCAAAATCTTGTTTCACCGCATCAGGACCTTCACTTGATGCCAAGTCAGATGATTTAGGAAATAGTGAATTGGCTTTATTAATTAGCACACTTAACAAGCCTCGCACTACTTTACTATCAGAATAAGCGCGCAAAATGTCTTGTTCAGCTATCCATACTTGGGCTTCACAACCTGATAAGGCGTTTTCATTGTTCCTGTCTTCTAAGGCGAGCATAGGTATTTGTTTACTGTTTAGTAAAAGTAATCGATGCTTTTCATTCCAACCTTGAGCATTTATTAATTGATTCTCTATCGTAGCAACGCTCGCCAAAAGCGCTTCATGATTAAGGGCTGCTTCGTTCGCTGAATTAGGCGGCTTTGCTGGCAAATTAGCCGAGATTGCAAAAGTTCGAGGGCTTTGCGTCGATACATCAGGCCCTTTGAGTTGTCTAATTGCATGCGTTAAGGCCGCCAAAAAACTATCAACTTCTTCTATCGTATTGTAACAGGCAACAGAAACACGCAAACTTGCTTCAATATTCAAGGAGTGCAATAGCGGCATCGCACAATGCTGCCCAGCTCTTACCGCAATGCCTTGATTGGCAAGCGCAGTGCTCAAATCGTACGCATGAACACCTTCAACAGAAAATGAAATGAGCGAGATAGATGCACCTATATTGCCCCAAATTTGAACTTCCTCGATAACGTTTAAGCCGTTATACAATTGATCATACAGACCCCGTTCATGTGCTCGTATTTCTTCAAAGTATTGCATGCAAAACGTCGCTGCCGTCGCCATACCAATCGCTCCGGCAATATTGGGCGTTCCGGCTTCAAACTTTAGTGGAGGTGCTTGCAAAGTATGACTGTCTAAACTGACATGCTTGATCATTTCACCGCCCAATATGCTAGCGTTAAGTTTTTCTAAGCGCGTATACTTGCCATATAAAATCCCAATCCCGGTGCCTGCATACATTTTGTGTCCGCTCAAGGCATAAAAATCGCACCCGATATCTTGCACATCGATACATAAATGAGCAGCAGCCTGCGTGCCATCAATCACCGAAATAGCTTTGGCCGCCCTCGCTTTAGCACATAAAACATTAATCGGGTATATATTGCCGAGCACGTTAGATACATGCGCAAAAGCAAGTATCGCGGTGTCATCATCAATTGCGTTAAGCGCTTCGCCTTGTTCTTTATTGCCAAAGCGTCCGCGCTCATCTAAGTAAACAGCCTGAAGTCTCAAGTTAAATCGTTTGGCTATATTTTGCCATGGCAGCAAATTAGCGTGATGTTCTGAGATACACACTACAATTTTATTACCATCAAGTTGAGACACTGATAGTCCGTTGGCAACAATATTTAATGCGGAAGTTGCGCCGCTTGTAAATACGACTTCCTCGCTACGCTTGGCATTTACGAAACCTGCTAATATTGTTCGCGCATTTTCATATTCACTGGTCGCTTTTTGTGCAAGCGGATAAGCGCCTCTGTGTACATTAGCATTATAATATTCATAGTAGCTTTGCATCGCTTGCAAGGCATTAGTTAAGCGATGAGTTGTTGCGGCGCTATCCAAATAGATAGTATTGTTTTGTATATGCTCTTTGTTGAGGTGCGCGTCTCCATGAGTATTTTCAATAGACTCAGAAGCATGTTGATAAAATGAAAACATATCGCGAAACGAACTAGCCATGAAACAAACTACTCATACTAACGGTGAATTGATGCACGATATTATACAACTGTATGCTTGCTTTACAGTAGCTTTACTCGTAATTTCTAAATATCTTAGGCTTATAAAGTAGGTATTTGCTAAACTTACCGCCTGTCGACAGGAAGCACTGCAAGCTTAATAAAGCGAAAAGCTCACCAAACAATACCCGTAGTAAAAGGAACACGAGTGACAAATTTACAAATTTTATGCGCGTTCATCGCGGTTATTTTTCTTATTTTTGTGGTCAATAAAACAGACTTAAAAAAGATAAAAGACGAGCGCAAGTGGCAGCATATTGTGTTTGGTTCTTGTACTTTAGTGTTCTTTTTATGGCTCTTTAGAGTGAGCATTTATGATGGTTTGATTATTCATTTTTTATGGCTAACAACTTTAACGCTTGTGCTCGGGTTTAGATGGGCAATTTTGTCTGGCACTTTTGTGTTACTCATGAGCACGTTTATTGGTAACGAAAGCTGGTCGATGATTGGCGTAAATGCCATTATTGGTGTTTACGTGCCGATTATACTGACTTATTCAATATTTTCGTTTACCTTCCACCGCATTCCTCGCCAACTTTTTGTTTATATCTTTTTATGTGCGTTTTTCCCTGGCGCAGTCACGATTGGTTTGAAAATGCTGATGTTTAGTGGGTATTTTTATTGGGAAGGTTTTTATGATTGGGACACTATTAGCTATAACTATCTTAATATGACCATGTTGGTCATATTTCCAGAAGCGTTTTTCAACGGGTTTAGTATGACCTGCTTAATTGTGTATAAACCTGACTTAGTTTATACCTTCCATGATAAATTCTACATAGACGATAAATAAGCGTAAACAACTCACCTAAGCGTGATAAAGCGCACCTAGTGGTGCACTCAAACTTTTTTACCTAGTCAAACAAAATATCTGAAATTGCAGAGAGTTCATGCTTGCCATCTAAAATCTCTTGGCGGCTTAAGCCTGACAACTCATGCGGGAACACCAGCCACTCATCGCTTTCATGCACAAAATAGTCAGGAATTAGTTTATTCTCTGTTTTATTGTTTTTAGGTTTGTAGTAAGGCGTTGCTATACGCATGTCTTTAGGCGCATTCAAACGCATCAAGGTGTGTATTTGATTAATAAGCGCTTCAATGCTTCGCCCAGAATCAAACACATCATCAACAATCAGTAACTTATCACCCGCGTTTGCGTTTTCAACTAAGTAGTGCAAACCGTGTACTTTGATTTCTTTTGATTGCTGATTGATGCCGTAGTATGACGATGTCCGCACAGCAATATGGTCGGTCGGCGCTTCTTTGTATTCAAAAAACTCTTGCACCGCAATCCCGATAGGGGCACCGCCTCGCCAAATACCAACAATAAAGTCGGGCCTAAAGCCATCTTTAAACACTTGTGCTGCGACCCTAAAAGAATCTTGAAGCAATGAAGACGAACTAATAAAGACTTTTTCCACTTTTTATACCTAAGTTTTGTCGCGCAAGCGCTTTTGGGGGAGGCAACGTGAATTAAACTTTGTAATTAAAATATGTTCACGCTTTTCGCCTGTAGTATATCAACAAATGATTTGCTATTCACTGCGCAGGCTTCTAGCAGGCGTAATTTTTTGCGCTTTGCTTGCAGGATACCAACTGGCCAATAAACATAAAAATAACGCAACACCGGCAATAACAATCAGTTGCTGGTACTGCACGTCTATCGGCAAACCCTGACCATTTTCGCCAAAAGCCAAATTTGAGCCAATTAAAGATAACAAAGGGTTAAGCTGCCAACAAGCGAGCAAGCCCAAAAGCAGGCCACCTACAATACCTTTAATCCCGTTAAATACGCCATTAAACAAAAATATTTTCATGATATCGCTAGGCAACATGCCTTGGGTTTGCAGTATTGCGATGTCTGCTTGTTTTTCAGACACCACCATAACCAGTGCCGACACAACGTTGAAGGCAGCAACCGCTATCACTAATAACAGCATGAGCGACATCATGTTTTTTTCCATTTTTACGGCATCAAAAAGCGGACCCTGCCTGTCTCGCCAAAGTGAGTAAGTAATGCCTTGCGCTTGCAAATTTTCAGTAATAGCGGAAAACGCAAAGGCATCCTTCAAATATAAACGCTGCTCTTGCAATGCTTGTGTTTTTTGCCGAGATAAACGCGCGAGATCATCAAGATGGATAATAATGACTTTATCGTCCATCTCAGAGTTAATATCGAAAATGGCGCCCACTGTAACCAAACGCTGGCTTGGAATTCGGCCAAGTGGTGAATACACGCTCGCGCTTGTACTAATCATTCGCAATTGATGACCTAAATCCACATCAAGTTGTGAAGCCAAAATACGGCTGATTGCCACATTAAAACTGCCTACCGATATATTTTCCCAACGTCCTGCCACAATGTTTTGCGCAATAATTGAATGTTCGGCTGCTTGTTCAGTTTGTGTGCCTTGAGCAAGTAAGCCTGAAATTTTAGTACGAGATTGTATAACCACTTCTCGTTCTGCATAGGGCGAATTTGCGAGTATTTGTTCGCTTAAATGACTCGGAAACACCGGTGTATCGCTCATCTCAACAACAATGTGCGGCATTATTCCTAAAATTCGTTTTTTTAACTGCCCTTCAAGGCCATTCATGACCGATATTACTAAAATAAGTGCTGCAATACCTAATGTGATCCCAATAATGGAAAAACGATTAATAAAAGCCACAAAACTTTGTTGCGTGCCCGCCTTAGAATACCGATATGCAACGAATGCAGAAATAGCCATGTATAGTGAAGTTTCCTAACAAAATTGAGTGTATTTTTAGGGTAAGTCTACTATTATTTGCGTACTTGCGCACTGCTTAGTGTTAGAGTGTGTTTTTATGATATTCCCTTGACGACAGGATAAGCCATTGCCGACGCTTGAAGAAAAAAGAGAACAATTTGGCGCGTTTTATTTAATCGCCCATCCTATTAAAGCCAATGTGCTGCCCATAAATGACGAGATGGCTAATTATTCTTTAGACAATTTTGAAGACAATATGCCCTATGCGTTTAAAATAGCCGGTGAAATGTCTGAAATTCAATCTCAAACGCTAAAACCGCTGCGTAATTTAGGTGAAAAACTCGAAGACCTCGTAGACTATCTGCAATTTCAAGCGCAAAAAATAGATTTAATGATGTCGTATATTTTGCAGCAACAAGACGATGTAGAATATCAAGCGAAGGCCACAAAATTTGGTGGAGGTGGGGTTATTATTGAGCACAGCAACGCTGATGACAAAATATCCGTTCCTAGAATTGGCGACAAGCGTGCTATTAAATTGTTTTTAGAAAGTGAATCTGCGGCGATTTATTGCTTTGCAGAAGTCATTGATATCGAGCAAACTGAAGCTTCATGTTTAGCGAGCTATGTATACACGCACATTCGAGAACAAGACCAAGAGTTACTGGTGCGCGCTAGCCTACATTTGCAAACCGCGGCTTTGCGTAAACAAAATCGTAAAAATGCGGCACCTATCGACAATTAACGCAATAAGCAGATAGCAGTGTCTGTTAAAAAATAGAGCAGTATGCCGTCAAAGCATAAGTGTATCTCGAATCAAGATTTTAAAGAGTAATCCAAGCAATATGCCTTCATTATTGAATCCACGCCTTCCTTTAACTATAGAACAACGCAAAATACCCGACCAAATTAAATGGACGGGTTTAAGCGGTTCGGCGCAATCACTCGCTATCGCTCGAGCAGCCCAAGCCCACCCTGGCCCAATGATTGTGATCACTAACGATACCGCACATGCTTATCAATTAGAGCGTGAAATCAATTTTTTTGCTGAGCGAAATAAAGAAGATGTATCAGTGCATTTATTCCCTCATTGGGAAACCTTGCCATATGATCATTTTTCCCCGCATCAAGATATTGTATCGAAACGACTAGAAACGCTATATTTGTTAAGCAAAAAACAGTCAGGTGTGTTTTTAATTCCCATTAATACGCTTGTGCAGCGCCTTGCCCCAGTAGAGTATGTTGGGCAGCACCTACTATATCTAGAAAATGGTCAAAAGCTTGACCCCACCGAATTTAGACGAAATTTAGAAAAATCTGGGTATCTGCATGTTGGGCAGGTTATGTCGCATAGTGAGTTTAGCGTTCGCGGCTCAATTATCGACTTGTTTCCGATGGGCAGTGACAAGCCTTTTAGAATCGATTTATTCGACGACGAAATCGATTCTATTCGTTACTTTGATCCCTCAACTCAACGCAGTTTAGACCCGGTAGAAAAAATAAGGTTGTTGCCAGCACGCGAATTTCCGACAGACAAAGACGCGCTTTCTCTTTTTAGAGAACAGTACTTAGAGTACTTCGATAACGTTAGTAATAACGACCAAGAATCGGTTTTATATCAGGTAAGTAAAGGCACCATGCCTGGCGGCATTGAATACTATTTACCGCTCTTTTTTAAGCAAACTGCAAGTTTATTTGATTATTTGCACGAAGACGCCATCTTCACGTATTTTGATGATTTCACAGATAACACTGACAAATTTTGGTTAGACTTGAACAATCGCCACGAGCAATATCAGTTCAATTTAGCGCGGCCCTTATTAAAACCTGAATCTTTGTTTTTGGCGCAGCAAGAACTTAACTCACTGCTTAAACAATGGCCGAGTGCAAAAATAAGTGTTGAACAAAGCGCAAATTCCGCACGCGCAGTCAACTACAAAGCTCAGCCGCTAACTAATATTGGGATAGATACCCTTGCCACTAATCCATACTCGGCAATACAAGCAGAAGTCAAACAAGCCCAGTCTCAAAAGAAAAAGGTCTTATTTGTAGCCGAGTCAACCGGCCACAAAGAGAGCGTTATTAACATTCTGCAAAAAGCGGGAATAGAGCTAAGCGCAGTAGATAGTTTTGCAGATGCACTCAACGCAAAGGCTTTGTTAACAATTTGCATAGGCCAAATAGAAGATAGTTTTAACTGCAGCGAAAAAGACAGCAAATTACTGCTAGTTACCGAAAAGCAATTGCTCGGTCACAAAGTTAGCCGCCGTAAACAGCGTAATAAAGCCACGAGTATTGATGAAAGCGCCATAATCCGAAATCTTGCAGAATTGCATGAGGGCTCACCGGTAGTGCACCTTGAGCATGGAGTTGGACGATTCTTAGGCCTACAAACCCTCGATGCAGGTGGCGTAACAACCGAATACTTAAGCATTGAATACGCTAAACAAGCCAAGCTTTATGTACCTGTTTCATCATTACACTTAATCAGTCGTTATAGCGGTGGTGAGGCTGAACATGCACCGCTACATCATTTAGGTAACGATACGTGGTCTAAGCAAAAGCAAAAGGCGGCCGAGCGAGTACGTGATGTTGCGGCGCAACTACTCGACATATACGCCAAGCGCGCGGCTAAGCCGGGCTATGCTTATCCGATTAATTGGAACGATTATGAAAAGTTTGCCAAAAGCTTTGGGTTTCAAGAAACCATCGATCAAGAAAAAGCAATAAACGCGGTCCTTCAAGATATGGGCGGCAAAAATGCAATGGACCGTTTGGTATGCGGCGATGTAGGATTTGGTAAAACCGAAGTTGCAATGCGAGCAGCCTACATAAGCGCTATGAACGGTAAACAAGTCGCTATTTTAGTGCCCACTACCCTGCTTGCTCAGCAGCATTTCGAGAACTTTAAAAACCGTTTTTCTCAATTCCCAATTCGTATTGAAGTAGTATCGCGTTTTGTGAGTGCAAAAGATCAAAAAGTCGTTATGCAGGGTTTAGAGGACGGCACAGTCGACATCGTCGTTGGTACGCATAAACTCATTCAAAAAGACGTTAAGTTTAAGGACTTAGGTTTAGTTATTATTGACGAAGAGCACCGCTTTGGTGTGCGTCAAAAAGAAACGTTTAAAGCCCTACGTGCAGATGTTGATATTCTAACGTTAACCGCCACGCCTATTCCTCGGACTTTGAACATGGCACTGAGCGGCATGCGTGACTTATCAATAATTGCCACACCACCGGCTAAGCGCTTAGCAGTAAAAACTTTTGTGCAGCAACGTCACGAAGAAATTATTCGAGAAGCCATTATGCGTGAAATTCTGCGCGGTGGACAAGTATATTTCTTACACAACGAGGTCAAGACAATTGAAAAGACCGCAGCTGAAATTGCGGAAATAGTTCCTGAAGCGCGTATTGCTATTGGTCATGGCCAAATGCGAGAGCGCGAGCTCGAAAACGTGATGAACGACTTTTACCATCAGCGTTACAACGTATTAGTTTGCTCAACAATCATCGAAACAGGCATTGATGTTGCCACAGCTAATACCATCATTATGGATCGTGCCGACCATTTAGGTCTTGCACAATTGCACCAATTGCGCGGCCGAGTGGGTCGTTCGCATCATCAAGCCTATGCTTATTTGCTCACGCCTCACCCTAAACGCATGACCAAAGATGCCACAAAACGCCTCGAAGCTATCGCCTCACTAGAAACCTTAGGCGCAGGCTTTGCTCTTGCCACCCACGACCTCGAAATTAGGGGCGCAGGAGAGCTTTTAGGCGATGAACAGTCAGGACAAATAAATTCAGTAGGGTTTAACTTGTACATGGAAATGCTAGAAGCTGCTGTTGAAGCATTAAAAGCAGGTAAAGAACCTAGCCTTAATGATACGCTAGGTAAGCAAACAGAGATTGAACTTAGACTGCCAGCACTGTTCCCTGATGATTATATTGGTGATGTAAACATGCGTCTAGCAATGTACAAAAAACTCGCCAATTGTAAAAGCAATGACGAAATTGATGAACTTCAAATTGAGCTTATCGACCGCTTTGGCTTGCTGCCGCAAGCGGCTAAAAACTTGATTCAGCAGTCGATGATTAAATTGCAAGCCGCAAGTATGGGCGTAAATAAGATTGAAGCAAATGAACGAGGTGGTACTATTGAGTTTGAACAAACCGCTAAGATTGATCCAGGGTATTTAATCCAGTTAATCCAAAAGCAACCTAAGATTTACAAATTTGATGGACCACAAAAATTGAAATTTATTCGTAGTACAAAAGCCAGTCAAGAGCGTCTCGATTTTGTGCAGATATTACTCGACACAGTTTCTGAAGGTGCTTATGAGTAATTACTTTAACAATGTAAGAGGCAAGTTAGCGCTTTACAGAGGCTTTCGTTTGTCGTCCTTATTTGGTTTTTCGCTGTTGCTTGTTTCTCTGTTATTAATGCCATCTTTCATCCCTCTTGGCCAAGCTTTTGCCCAGTCAACAAACGACCAACAGTGGTGGTTTGACGTAGAGTTTATTGCCTTTAAACGTAGCTTAGAACCCTCAAACAATGAGGATTTTTCGCAAGCTGATTTTGCAATGACGCAAACTCGTGCTATTGATTTGTTAAGTTTGTTGGTGCTCAAGGAAAAAGCGGCCCTGCAGCCTTATATAGATTTAGTGCCATCGTGTACAACAAACCAAAACCCAAGCGTTCCTTTGCTAGCTTCAGAAGCTGCTAGTACCAAAGACTCTTCATCAATGCTGGACCTTTCGCCACTTATACCCTTGGCACAAAACACTGAGACAGGCGAAACGCTCGCGCCAAAACCACAACAAGTTTTACTCCCTCATGTATATCAATTTGAAAAAGCGCCTGAATCATCGATGCGCATTACATGCCTTTTGCCCGATGAAGAATTACCTCTGCTAGCTGATAATAACAAACTGCTCCATTCACTGAGTGGGATCGATACGGTCAGATTGACCACAAATCAACAAGCCAGTCCAATACCAGAGAAGATTTTTAGCAATAGAACCTACTTCAATGGGCACCATCACATACTACCTGCAACCGAAACAGATTTAGCTGAGTTATCAAAAGACGTATTCAGGCAGCGGGGCATTGAGCCTCTTTTATACACCGCTTGGCGACAACAGGTTGTTTTTGGAGAAAATGCCGCATCTTATTATCAAATTAGAGCGGGAGAAAAGTTTCAACTTAAATCTGAGCCGGATAATCAGCCCTCTGAAGCGCTTCTTAAAAAATTGGCGCTACTTAACGCGGATAAAGTAAACAGCTCCAGCGAACATGACAATAAAACGTTTTTTGCTGACTTAGAGATTGCGCTTGCCGCTGGTGAACAAGTTGATTGGTTGGCCGACAAAAACATAGTTGAAGAGATTGACGATAAGCCCAAAGATGAGCAATCTGAATGGGAGTTAGACGGGTTATTTAAAGTGTATCTTGATTATGTTAATCAAGTACCCTATTTGCATATTGATTCTGAGTTTAAGCACTACAAATTAAATATAAATGAACTGGGTGAGGCCGAGCTTGCTGTTTACCCGTTTAAGCAACGTAGGCGTATTATAAGCAAACAAATACACTATTTTGACCATCCCGGCTTTGGCATCATTGTTCGACTAGAGCGTTTTACGCCGCCTACACCAATTATCGATGAAACAGTTGAAGCCAGCGAATAGCGTGCTAGTCTCTGAACATTTCAAGCGGGCTCGCGTATTCAAACCATTAAGCTAATTACCGGCGGTACAATTACATAATGAAAATCTACACAAAAATGGGCGATAAAGGCACGACTGCAGTTTACACCAGCACAGTTGAACGCTACGACAAAGACAACGCGATATTAGATTGTTACGGCAATTTAGATGAGTTAAACGCCTACCTTGGTTTAGTGGTTAGCATTATTGGTACCCAACCAACACAAGCAGACGACCAACTACAAATTTCTGCTGTGTTGCAGTCGTGCCAAAGAGAATTATTCGCAATTGGCTTTGCTGTATCAGATACCGATAAGCTTAGCGTACAAACCGTTGAAGCCTTAGAATCAACCATTGATCAATTACAAGCAAAGCTGGCCCCTCAAACCAGTTTTATATTGCCTGGTGGTAGTCAGCTCGCCGCTAATTTACACGTTGCCCGAACAATTGCCAGGCGCGCTGAACGCAGTTTAGTCACGCTATCCAAGCAACAGCAGATTAGCGACTTAGCACTCGCTTATATCAATAGACTGTCAGATTTACTATTTGTACTTGCCCGATATGCAAATGCACAGGCAAAAATTGACGATATCCCAGTTTAAGGACGAAAATGAAAATTGTTAAATGGCTGGTTGTCGGCCTACTCTCACTGGTTGTTATTGTGTTGTTAGGCGGTTTCGTTTTTATCAAATCTAGCTTGCCGCAATTAGATGGCACGGTCGTATCAAGTAGCCTAAACGCTCCAGCTAAAATTTCCCGTGACCGCTTAGGCACGGCAGTTATTCATGCCGAAACGCAAAACGACGCTGCCTACCTTTTGGGCTATGCGCATGCGCAAGACCGACTTTTTCAAATGGACTTATTACGTCGACAATCATCAGGTGAATTGTCTGCATTAGTGGGTTCGGTTGCACTAAATACAGATAAAAAACATCGTTTTCATCAATTTAGAACTCGAGCAGAATCTCGCTTCCAACAGCTCTCTAAAGAAGAACAATCGCTGTTAGTTCATTACACTAAAGGTGTGAATGAAGGCGCTAGTAGTCTTTCAAGCCTGCCTTTTGAATATCATTTACTAAGTGCATCATTTGAACCTTGGCAGCCAAGCGATAGCTTGCTCGCTGTTTATAGTATGTATATCGACTTACAGCTTGCGCAAACCGAAATAGACTTTAGGCTAAACGCCCTTAAAACAGTTTTTGGCGATGCAATGTACCGCTTTTTTACTTTACCTAGCACTTATCAAGCCGCTATCGACAATACTAATATTCCGCTACGAGGTGTTGAAATACCGAATATTGATGCCTTCCTGCAACAGGCGGAACAAAACGCTGAAGATCAAGCACGCGTATTAGATACTATAGACTCCCATTACGATAGCGTACTAGAACAACCTGATATAGGAAGCAATAACTGGGCGGTATCTGGCGCACTCACCGAGTCAGCAAGCGCGTTAGTAAGTAATGATATGCACTTAGGTTTGCGCGTGCCCGCAATTTGGTATCGAGCCCAACTCAATTATTCTGTTAAGCAAACACAAACCCCAAAGCAAAGCGTTAAAGTTACTGGTGTTTCATTACCCGGAACGCCAGCCGTTATTGTCGGCAGCAATGGCCATATTGCATGGGGCTTTACTAATTCAAATGTTGATAACGTTGATTGGGTAGAGGTCACTAACTATGACACTATAAAAGAAGTCACAGAGATCATACACACTCCCGATGGTGATGAAAGCTTCAGTTTCGAGATTAACGAAATAGGCCCAATTCGTGAATTTCAAAGCAAAAAATATGCGTTAAAGTGGGTAGCCCACCAAGATTATGCAGTGAATTTAAAAATTGCAGATATCGCCAAAGAACAAAACGTTGCCAGTGCACTAGAACTCGCCAAACACGTACGAATGCCAGCTCAAAATATGGTAATAGGCGATGCTGATGGCAATATTGCTTGGCAATTAGCGGGTGCTATAACAAGCCGCAGTACTTTGATTAGGCATGCAATTAAGCCTGAACAATTTAGCACTGATTGGAATACCCCTGAGATGTTGCCTGCCAATCAAGTGAACCCTGAAAGCGGCAGAGTGTGGACGGCAAATGCAAGAGTTGTTGGCACTGGCGATTTAGAAAAATTTGGCGACGGTGGATACGC
>CAZXTD010000053.1:0-25244 GCA_964643575.1 uncultured Glaciecola sp.
TTTCATGGTTGCCGTATCCATTTGTGCGCTGCTTGTTTGCTCGGCAACGCTGCTTTGGCTAGCAGTGTCTGCTTCTGGCTTAAGACCCAGTCCAAAACGCATTACCGGATCCATACTTGGATTAAACCTCAACAATAAAGGCCGCGTTACATCTAAGGGTAAAAACAAAACATCAAGCTTTTCTCTTACTTCTAAGCTCGCCATATCCATTTCAACGCCCCATTCAAACTCAAGGACAACGTCAGACTGCTCAGCCTTACTAGACGAAACCACCTTGCGGACGCCTTTTACGACGCCAACAGCTTCTTCAATAGGTTTAGTCACGAGTTGCTCTACTTCACCGGGCGCTGCGCCTACAAAGTCGGTGCGAATGGTGAGTGTGGGGTACGATAGTTCAGGTAATAAATTAAGTGATAAACGTGATAGTGATACAAAGCCAAACAACAACACAGCTAAAGTAAACATCCACACGGTAACCGGCCGCTTAACAGCCACATCTACAAGTTTCATGGTAGTCTCCCTGACTTAGCCGTTGACGACTTCTACTAAAGCGTTGTCTTTTAGATTTTGATGACCGGTAACCACGACTCGCTCATCGCCATTCAAGCCTTTGGTTACTTCAACAAAGTTACCTTCTTGATAACCTAACTGCACGGCGACCTTTTTAGCAATACCTTCGCCGTCTACAACAAATACGTTGATGTCTTCGTCTATCGCAAGAAGCGCTTTGCGAGGGAGTAATGTGGTGTTCATACGTGTATCGTAATTGAGGCTAACCTGACTAAACATACCTGACTTTAAGCTGTTGTCGTCGTTAGGAACACGTAAGGTTACTTTAAAAGTGCCGGTGCTTGAGTCAATAACAGGGCTAATTCGTTCTACAAAGGCTTCAACTTGTTGTTCGCCAAGTGCAGTAATCCGTAGGCTCGCTTTTTGGTCTTTGTGTACACGCGGTAATTCTTTTTCAGGTAAATGCACAATACCGTAGAGTTGTTTTTGCTGCACAATATGAAACATACGTTCGCGCTGAAATGACTCCGTTAAATTGCCCACTTTAGCGTTGCGCTCAGCAATGAAGCCGCTGATGGGTGCAACCACTGTTGCTTCTTTCAAATCAAGCTCGGCTAACGCCAGCGTTGCCTTAACCGCTTGATGTTGGGCGGTGATTTTGTCGAATGTGTCGCTGCTGACGAGTTTACGAGAATATAAGTCGGTGATTTTTTTAAGCTCTTTTTCGATGCCGTTCATGTCGGCTTGAGCGCGTTGTAAGGTTAACTCATAACGCTGAGGTTCGAGTTTGGCCAGCACCTGACCTTTTTCTACATAGTCGCCTTCTTCCACCATAATTTGTTCTATAATGCCCGACGCACGCGGCACAACAAATGCTTCTTCTTTGGCTTCTAAAACCGCAGTCGTTGTATAGGTAGATGAAATATTACCGCGTTCAACAAGTTCAACTTCCACTGGAATAGGTATGGCTTTCACTTCTTCTTTAGCGGCAATTTGTGCGTCTTCACCGTCTCGGTTTGCGTTTGCTTGGCCACATGCGCTTAAACCCACTGTGGTAGCAAGCATGGCAATAATGGCAAGTGATTTGATGGAAAAAGCGCCCTTACATGCTGCTCGAGTGCTGGCTAAGTTCACAGTGTTACTTTGTGTCTTTGCGGCTTTCATCATTTTTTCCTAGTGTCGTTTTATTGTTTTATTAGTGTTTGTCGCAAGTTAAGCAGTGAAAGTTTGAAAGGCCATTAAATCTATTGCCTAATTTCTATCCGCGTTAACTTGCGTTCTCGAATGCGTATCTTGTAAGGTTATTAGCATTCATTGTGCCAGTAATTAAATTCAATAATTTCAACAACTTAATTTAAACCGAGAGCCTATTTAAATTTTACACCAAGTATTATTGGCGAAATTCACTAATTGTTAGCATTATTTTACAAGATTATGAGATAAAGGCAGGAGCTTACACAGTTGTTGTTTGTTCTAGCACTTGGCGCATTCGGTCTTGTGCCACTTCTACTAGTAAGTCAGGTTGAAACTTCGAAATAAATCGATCGCAGCCCACCTTTTCAACCATAGCTTCGTTAAAGCTGCCACTTAGCGATGTATTGAGCGCGACAAAAAGGTCTTTTAGGCGTTCGTCTGAACGCACCTCAGCAGTTAAGCGATAACCATCCATTTCAGGCATTTCTGCATCCGTAAACATCATCAGTATTTCGTCGTTTATCTGCTTACCTTCATCTGCCCAAGATTTAAGTAGATTTAGCGCTCGCAAACCGTTTTTTTCTTCAATGATGTCGATACCTAATTGCTGCAAGGTTTCACGAATTTGCCATCTTGCAGTAGCTGAGTCATCAACCACTAGTATCTTTTTACCTTGCAGATGTTCGCTTACTTGAGTATCCAAAACCTCATCGGAGATTGTTGTATCGTAGGCAACAATTTCTGACAGCACTTTTTCAACATCAATGATTTCGACAAGTTCGTCCACCCCGTCTGACTCGGTTTGAGTAATTGCTGTTAAATAGTTATTTTTGCCTGCAGCGCTTGGCGGAGGCATAATATCGCTCCACGAAGTATTCACAATATTCATTATTTGACCAATTAGAAAGCCCTGAACACTGCGGTTGTATTCCGTAATAATGACGTTTTCAGCTTGATACTCGGCATTATTGTGATTAATTTTTATAGACGATCGTAAATCAATAACCGGGATAGATTTTCCTCTATAATTTGTCACGCCTACTAAATGGTGATGAGAGCCTGGCATTTTATTTAGCTTAGGTACTGGTATCACTTCTCTCACTTTAAATACATTTAAAGCAAAGGTGTGCCTCGAGCCTAACTTGAATAACAATAACTCAAGTCTGTTTTCTCCAACAAGTTGTGTTCTCTGGTCGATAGATGACATCAGTTTTGACATAGGGCGTCTCTTTACTCGCTAAACTAATCTATAAAATGATTTACGCACACAACATAAGTATGCATGGCGTGTATTATTAAGTAGTTAACGGCAGGGCTCTGAATATCCTTATAGTGAGGCTTAATATAGTTTCAGGAGATGGTTGCCCTATTTAACAGAAAAATAGCTATTTATTTTGACTTACCCTCAAGTTAGCTAAATAAAAAAGGCTCATTAGCGGGTCGTATTGCACACTTGTTTTTAAACGATATCGTTAGTCAATGCAACGTAGGCGTAGGTATCGATTTACACACCGGCGCCATTCATCGCAGCAATCTACCGCAAGTAAGAGCCAACCTCGACGACCCCGAAACCTTAGAAATGGCACAGGCCTTCGGTTTGCCCGTGCTGCTTAATGCTGAATTACGCGAAGGCTCGTTACGACAAGCCGCAGGGGAAATGGGCGTTAAAATGATTTTATTCGAGGCGGGTGAAGCATTGCGCTACGATGAGTTTTCGATTAGAGCCGGCGTAAAGGGCATTATTAACGTAATGCGTCATATTGGCATGCTAAACAAAACCACGAGCAAAGGCCGTCAAATCAAAATGTTTGTTGCTCGCCAAAGTGGCTGGGTACGCGCAAACGAGAGTGGTTTTATCGTGCATGTTGCACAACTTGGCTATCATGTAGACAAAGGACAAGTACTGGCAATAATCGCAGACCCCTTTGGCGAAGAGCTCGACCGAATGGTATCGCCCCAAGAAGGTGTTGTAATAGGTAAACAAAACATACCGCTTACTCAAGAAGGCGAAGCGATTTACCATATCGCTTATTTCAGAAAACCAGACTCAGTCGCCGCTCACCTTGGTTTTGTGCAAGACGATTTAACCTTGGATGAAAGGCCTTTAGTTTACTAAAGGCCTAACTCTCTTACCAATATGATTAAAAAGCAAGCATGTAGTAAATTTAAGTTTATTTTCTTGTTAATCCGATGTTAATAATTTATAGTCTTACGAAGTGAAGGGTTATTACACTTTTCATTTTTGCAGTGACTTGGCCGTAGCTCAAAGTATGTGAGGGCTCTATCCAAGCTTAATCGAAGACAATTCTTATTATCGTAGGAGCTACACCAGTGATACTAAACCACTTATGGGGCATATATACCAGCCCAAAAGAAGAATGGAAAACCATCGACAAAAAGCATGAAAGTTATTTTTATGCACTCAGCCATATTATGGTTATTGCGCTTATTCCCTCATGCATGGCTTATTATGCTTCTGCCTACCTTGGTTGGGACATTGGCGCAGGCGTTACCGCCGAAACAATCTATTTAACTCATCAAAGCGCTTTAGCAATGTCTGTTGCCATGTATTTTGGTTTAATTGTTGGTGTTATTGCATTGGCGGTGCTCATTCATGAGCTCGCAAAGTCGTTTGATGCTGAACCTAACTATACACAATCTTTAGAAATTGCCGCCTACACCGCCACCCCATTATTTATGGCTGGCTTTGGCGCTTTTTATCCGCAGCTGTGGTTTTTAATGTCGGTGGTATTGGTCGGTATCTCATACTCGGTTTACTTGCTCTATACTGGCGTGCCTATCATGTTGCATATTCCAGAAGAAAAAGGCTTTATTTTTTCGAGCTCTGTAGTGACTTGTGGTTTAGTCTTAATGGTTATATTGATGGCAGGCTCGGTAATATTATGGAGTATAGGTTTAGGTCCTCAGTACGCTTAATCAAACCGCATACATGTTTAAACAATAATAATTACATCATACGCACATCATTTTAAGGCCGGTTATCCGGCCTTTTTTTATTTTCACTTACTCAATAGAATCTGCCTTTTTAGCAACTACAAACACATGCTTTTGTGATTCATCATCAATTTCTAAGTGCATGATTGCTAAGCCTTGTGCTATTAAAGTATTGAGGTTGTCGTTAATACCAATCGAACTATAATAAAAATCGCGCTCATGCCATTGGTCAATATGCTCGCCCTGAGCGTTGCCAAAGCTGTATACCAATATTCCGTCTTTTGCTAAGGCTTGGCAGAGTTTATTCAATACCGGTTTTTGTTGCGCCAGAGGCAAGTGAAACAAACTGTCCCATGCAATTATAAAATCAAATTTTTCTTGTATAGCGTACTCACAAATATCGGCTTGCAAAAAGTCGTGTTTTGGATGTGCAGAGCTAGCTAAAGTTATCATTTCATTGGATATGTCTATACCTTGAATAGAAAAGCCCTGCTTTTCAAGTTCATAAACAAATCTACCTCCTGCTCCACAACCGATATCTAGCGCTGCTTTTTTATTGATAACAAACGAAAGCGCCCGTTTGCAAGCATGCAAACCGTAAGTTGATTCTTTGTGGTAGTTTTGCCACCATTTAGCAATTGTGTCGTAATTTTTGCCTGTATCAATTGGTTTCACGATATCACTCAGTTTATTATGCGACGTAGCACGTCAGCTTAAGTTACTCCATTTAAAAAGGTAACCTCAGCATTAATTAAAGCCCGCGTCATTGCGTCGAATGACGGAATCTCCTTGCGCCCAATAGATTGCAACACAAGTATGTAATATAGCGTAATAGCAGATATACATTTTGTAAAATTCGGCCTACTAAAGACCAGCCGCAAGCTATCGAATTTTGCTAGTATACTGACTGCAGCCGTTTATGGTACGTTAGCTCATCACAAACATATACAAATAGTCACTACTAAGGACAGACATGAAGTTTTTTGTAATTGGGGTCGTTTTGGCACTTCTCGCTTATTACTTTATTAAGAGCGCAAACAATAAGAAAGTAGCCGCCGCAAACATCGAAATTGGCAATCAGTTTATGCTCGACAACAAAACCAATAACGATGTAATTGAAACGGCATCAGGCTTACAGTACCAAGTGTTACAAAAAGGCGATGGTAATACTAAGCCTACTGCTACCACAACGGTTAAGGTACATTACCATGGTACTTTACTAGACGGCAGTGTATTTGATAGTTCAGTTGAGCGAGGCCAAGCAATTAGTTTTCCACTTAATCGAGTAATTAAGGGGTGGACAGAGGGCGTTCAATTAATGGTTGTTGGAGACAAATTTAAATTTTTCATTCCCCCTAAACTTGGCTACGGAAATCAAGGTGCAGGCTCAATTGCCCCTGGTTCTACTTTAATCTTTGAAGTTGAGCTTTTGGCGATTGAGTAAGCGTTCAAACACAAAAAGTAAATAGGAGTTAGATATGGGTATTATTTCGTGGGTTATTTTTGGTCTAATTGCTGGCATTTTAGCTAAGTGGATTATGCCGGGTAAAGATGGCGGTGGTTTTATTGTCACTACATTGTTAGGTGTTGCCGGCGCGTTTGTTGGTGGGTTTATAGGTTCGTTTTTGGGCTTTTGGTCTGTTTGCAGTTTTAGCTTGGGTAGCATGGCAACTGCGGTCGCGGGCGCACTCGTTTTATTGTTTATTTATCGCCAAATGAAAAAGTCCTAATTTGGTATACGCTTTTACGCAGATTGTAAGTTCTCTGCGTAAAAGTGCTCACACCTTCACAAACTTACTATACAACGCCGCCTTCATGGCCAAGTACTGCAGAAAACAAACCCAAGGTCGTGTCACCCCATATATTTTCACTTACCACACCTGTCCCGATTGAGTAATCATGTCAAGCAATGTCATCAGTGCGTAAAGATTACGTAAACGCACATACAAGTAACGCTAACTTAAGTTATTGTTTGAACTATTAACTGTTCGTGGACCATAAAATGTTTATTCGCATCCAGCCCAATTTTGTTTTCAGTGTGATTTGCCTGTTTATCTTGGCTGCTTGTGGTGGTTCAAGCGATGAATCAGTTGTTTCTGTCCCAATGCCAGTGACCCCTCCAGACACGACACCAACAGCACCTCCCCAATCAGAAAGCGCTCCTAATATTCTATTTATACTATCTGACGATCAAGGCCTTGATGCTTCTGCTCAGTATACATTTAGCAATGACTTGCCAAATACGCCTAACATAAATGCCTTGGCTGATTCGGGCATTGTTTTTGAAAACGCGTGGGCGACGCCAGCGTGCACCACCACTCGAGCTACTATTATTACTGGAAAGTATGGATTTAACAGCGGTGTTACGTTTGTTCCTGCAGTGTTGAGTAATGAACACGAGACGCTACAAGCTTATATCGAATCGAGAAGTTCAGAAAATTATAGCTCTGCCGTTTTTGGTAAATGGCATTTAGGCGGCGGTAACGCTTCTGTGAATCATCCATCAGATGTGGGAATTGATTACTACGCGGGTAACTTAAGCAATATTACAGACTATAACAATTGGGAACTCACAATTAATGGTGCAACACAAACAAGCACCGCCTATCATACTAGCGTGGTTACAGACCTTGCAATTGATTGGATTGGTCAACAAACCACTTCATGGTTTACTTGGTTGGCGTATTCTGCGCCACATTCTCCTTTTCACTTGCCTCCAGCGGGTTTGCACAGTCGTAACTTGTCAGGTACAGATGCAGATATCGACGCTAATACTCGTGAATATTACTTAAGCGCAATCGAAGCTATGGACGCAGAAATTGGGCGTTTGTTAAATAGCTTATCAGCTGAAGTGCGTGAAAATACTATTGTCATCTTTATGGGCGACAACGGCACGCCAAGGCGTATTATTGACACCACTAATTTTGACCGTGCTCATGCTAAAGGAAGCCTATACCAAGGAGGAGTTGGCGTTCCTCTGGTAATTTCGGGCAAGGGCGTTGAACGACAAGGCGAACGCGAAACGACGCTTGTAACAGCGACTGATTTATATGCAACAATTGCTCAAATAGCGGGAGTCGATAGCCAAAATGTGCACGACAGCAACAGTTTTATGAGCATTCTCGACAATGACAGCAGCAATGATGCAACGTCCACTCCAGATATCATTTTAACGAGTTTTGAATCGGCCAATACCACTGGTACTGCTATTCGAAATAGTGGATATAAAGTGATTGATTTTCAAGATGGCACCCGAGAAGTATATGACTTAAGAGCTGATTTTTCAGAAAATGCTAACTTAGTTAATGACTCAGGTTTGGACGCTACAGTCAATAGTTTGATAATGTTTGCTGAAACGGCAAACAACGGCAATAACCCTAATCCAGATGCAATTAACATAAGCGACGCTATTCTTACCAATGGTAGCGGAAATTGTGCAGACTATATGGCCAACTACACCAGCAATGTGACTGATGTTGCGAGAAATATCATGTTTGTCGGAGACTTGAGCATCATCCTAGAACAAGGCAAGTGTGTATTTTTAACCAACGCCATACCCAATCATGATTTTAATGATGGAGAAATCGCTTTTCCAAACAATGTGTCTGAACAAAACGATCGTTTCGAAATTACCATCTCACCGCTCAGAGCAGACTCGACAACAGCGCTAAGTCTTATTTACGATAATGCGATTTTATTAAATGGAGTGAAAGTTGATATTCTAGCGGCGGGTTGTTTTGGCGTTGGCGATGGTCGAATAGGGTGCAATGATATAACTACACCATGGCGATATGACCCAATGCATCCAGAAAGTGGTTTCAATGTAGACAGCCATAATGCTCATGCCCAGGGCGACGGTACCTATCATTATCATGGCTCGCCTTTCGCTCTTTTTGCAGACGATAGCTCGCAAGTGTCACCTGTTATTGGCTTTGCTGCAGACGGTTTTCCAATCTATGGTAGTTATATTCAAAGTGATAGTGGTATTCGTAAAGCCCTTTCTAGCTACCGGCTTAAAACAGGCAGCAGACCTAGCGGCAGTGATGACCCAGCAGGACAATACAATGGTATTTTCAGAGATGACTATGAATATGTGGCAGGCTTAGGTGATCTTGATGAATGCAACGGCATGACAATAAACGGCGAGTATGCTTACTATATAACAGATGCTTTTCCGTATGTTCTCGGTTGCTTTAGTGGCACGCCTGATGAGAGTTTTAATAAACGACAGTAAAACGCTTTAAATTTACCCCCAATACCTGAATCAGGCAGAGCATAAGTTGAATTAACGCTATGCACTATAGCCTGTTGGGCTTTAAGTGATTGAATAAGAGAAAAGAAGTCTAATCAAAGCCGCCTACTCTTCCGCGTAAAGCCTTAGTGGTACCTTTGCGTTTTTTACTGTCGATGCGCTTCATTTTTGCACTGTAGCTTGGTTTGGTCGCTTTGCGCTTTTTAGCCTCAACAGTGACTGAGTTGACTAAGTCATGCAAACGTAGCTTTGCGTCATCCCTGTTTTGCTCTTGGGTACGATAAGACTGGGCTTTTATGACTATCACGCCTTCTTTTGTAATACGGCTATCTTGCAACGCTAGTAGCTTTTCTTTGTATCGTTCGGGTAAGGTAGACTCTGCAATATCAAAGCGTAAGTGAATGGCAGTAGCTACTTTATTGACGTTTTGCCCGCCGCTCCCCATCGACCTTATGGCCGATAGTTGCATTTCAGATTCTGGGATCTCAATTTTATTAGAAGAAGCCACCTAAAACTCTTAATCGCTTTGCGCTGGATTTAAAAATTGTGCATGAAACGCGATGTGCTCATCGATAAAGCTAGCAATAAAATAATAGCTGTGGTCGTAGCCGGTGTGCATATTAAAAGTGATATTATAATCGTGTTGCATCGCAACTTTCATTAATGCCTCGGGCTTAAGTTGCTCGGCTAAAAAGTTATCTGCGCTGCCTTGGTCGATGAGTATGGGAATTTGTCGTTTAGCCGCTGGCAACAAATAACAAGCATCATTATTTTGCCAAACGCTGCGATCTTCGCCCAAATAATGACTGAATGCTTTTTGCCCCCAAGGGCACGCGCTCGGGTTGCAAATTGGGCTAAACGCAGAGACTGACGTAAATTTGTCTGTATTTTTAAGCCCAATCGTTAACGCACCATGACCGCCCATTGAGTGCCCACTTATCGCTCGCTTTTCAGTCACAGGAAAGTTGGCTTCAATTGTTGGAATAAGCTCATGCATTATATACGCATACATTTGATAGTGCTTATTCCAAGGCGACTGAGTTGCATTAATATAAAAACCGGCACCTAAGCCAAAGTCATAGGCGCCTTCAGAGTCGTCAGGTACACCCTCTCCTCGTGGGCTTGTATCGGGGCACACTATTGCAATACCCAACTGCGCTGCCATTTTTTGCGCACCAGCTTTTTGCATAAAGTTTTCGTCGGTGCAAGTTAAACCCGATAACCAATAAATCACAGGCACCTTGTTCAAATCGCTAGCTTGAGGAGGTAAATATATCGCGAACTTCATCGTACAATTATTCGCGTGTGACTCATGCGTATATTGCTCGTGTTTGCCATTAAACAATACCGTGCTGCTTTGTTTGCTGATAATCGCTGCCGAGTTATTATCTGCTTGGGAACTCATTTTTACTCCTTGCACTACAAGCGGTTTGTTAATGTATGCTTAGTTTATGACTTAGCCTTTTAGGACAAAGTTAATTAAGCTCACTAAAGACTGACTTTGTCACTTTTGCCAAAGTGAACCACCGAACGAATACTTTTACCTTCGTGCATTAAATCGAAAGCTTCATTAATATGATCTAACGACAAATTATGCGTAATAAAGTCATCTAGCTTGATTTCACCGGCTAAGTATTTTTCAACATATTCAGGTAACTCTGAGCGTCCTTTAACACCACCAAATGCTGTACCGCGCCATACCCGCCCCGTCACTAACTGAAACGGACGTGTGCTAATTTCTTGACCTGCACCGGCTACACCAATAATCACCGACTCGCCCCAGCCTTTATGACAACACTCTAATGCGCTTCTCATAACATTGACGTTACCAATACACTCAAAAGAATAGTCTACGCCGCCGTCAGTCATTTCTACAATGACATCTTGGATAGGTTTATCGAAGTTTTTAGGATTGATGCAGTCTGTTGCGCCAAGCTTTTTAGCGAGTTCAAATTTACTTTCATTAACATCAATTGCCAAAATGCGTTTCGCTTTTGCCATCACAGCGCCAATAACCGCAGACAAACCAATGCCGCCTAGGCCGAAAATAGCGACGGTATCACCCTCTTCTACTTTAGCGGTGTTCATTACCGCCCCAATACCTGTGGTAACACCGCAACCAAATAAACATACTTCATCGAGCGCTGCATCTTTGTTGACTTTTGCTAAAGAAATTTCGGGTAGTACGGTGTATTCAGAAAACGTTGAGCAACCCATATAGTGAAATAAAGGCTTACCATCTTTGTAAAAGCGGCTAGTGCCGTCAGGCATTAAACCTTTGCCTTGTGTCTCACGAATTTTTTGACACAAATTAGTTTTGCCAGAAGTACAAAATTTGCACTCACCACATTCGGGTGTATAAAGTGGGATAACATGATCGCCAACTTGCACAGAAGTCACACCTTCACCAACTTGTTCAACAATGCCGCCGCCCTCATGGCCAAGTACCACAGGAAATAAACCTTCTGGGTCTTCACCTGAAAGAGTAAAAGCGTCGGTGTGGCATACGCCGGTCGCGACTATTTTCACGAGCACCTCTCCTGCTTTAGGAGGCATCACGTCAATTTCTTCTATGCTAAGTGGTTGGTTAGCAGCCCATGCAACGGCCGCTTTCGACTTAATAAATTCAGACATTCGCTTACCTCTCTAATTACTCATATTATGCATTTCTAGATTACTTAATTCAGCTTGCACAGTCGGGCTGCCAGTTGCAACTTCACCTCGAGCGCGGTCAATACGTTCAAGGTAATCCTGGTCTACATCGCCAGTGACGTAATTGCCGTCAAAAACAGAGGTCTCAAAACTGCGTATTTGATTATTCTCTTCGCTCACCGCATCAACTAAATCTTGGATATCTTGGAATATTAGGCCGTCGGCTTTGATTAAATCGCAAATTTGCTGAATTTCTCTGCCGTAAGCAATTAGCTCATTGGCAGACGGCATATCAATACCATAAACATTTGGGAAGCGAATTTCAGGTGCAGCAGACGCAAAATAGACTTTATTTGCTCCCGATTCTCTGGCCATTTCTATAATCTGCTCAGAAGTGGTGCCTCGTACAATCGAATCATCTACGAGCAGCACATTTTTACCTTTAAATTCAGATTTAATTGCATTGAGTTTACGACGCACCGACTTACGACGCTGGGTTTGCCCGGGCATGATAAATGTGCGGCCAATATATCTATTCTTAACAAAGCCCTGGCGGTAAGGTTTGTCGAGGGTATTGGCAATTTGCAGCGCCACGTCCATCGACGTTTCTGGAATAGGTATCACCACATCAATGTCTAAGTCGGACCACTCGCGTTTGATTTTTTCACCGAGCTTACGCCCCATGTTAACGCGAGATGCATATACCGAGATGCCGTCTATAAATGAGTCGGGACGAGCAAAATATACAAATTCGAAGATACACGGATGAAACTCTACATTTTTAGCACATTGCTTTGTAAATAGCTCTCCGGCTTCAGTTACATAAACTGCTTCACCTGGCGCTACGTCTCTAACAAAGGTAAAACCAACTGCATCCAAAGCAACGCTTTCTGACGCAACCATATATTCGTTTCCTGTTACGGTGGAGCGTTTACCTAATACAAGCGGTCGAATGCCGTTAGGGTCTCTGAAAGCGACCATACCATAGCCTATAATTGCAGCAACAACCGCATACGCGCCCTTAATCTTACTGTGCACGGTTTCAACAGCTCTAAAGATATCGTCGGCTGTTACCTCAAGGTCACTTGCGCTAGTTAAGGCGTGTGCAAAAATATTTAACAGAAGCTCAGAATCTGAGGTGGTATTAATGTGCCTGCGCGCAATCCTAAACACTTCTTCTTGCAGGGCATGAGAATTAGTGAGGTTACCATTGTGGGCAAACGCGATACCAAAAGGTGAATTTACGTAAAACGGTTGGGCTTCAGCTGAGCTTGACGTGCCCGCAGTAGGATAACGACAATGCCCAATACCTACATTACCTGTTAAGCGCTTCATGTGACGTGTGTGAAACACATCTCGCACTAGGCCGTTGCCCTTGCGCAAATTAAACATGTTGTTTTCAACTGTCATGATGCCAGCTGCATCTTGTCCCCGATGTTGTAATACAATTAATGCGTCATATATTGACTGATTAACTGCATCTTTCCCAACAATTCCAACAATCCCGCACATAGTAATAAAACCTTAAAAAATTGGACAAACAACAAGTAAATAAAAAGGCAAACGCTAATTCGCTACCAAAACACTATTGATTTAGCATACTCGCATCCACAGACTCTTGATTTAAGAAGCTCGAACGCTCTTGCATAAACTCAAAAAACCACTCAATCACAATACCAAACTCAGGCACCAGTATTGAGCTTTGCCACCACTGCGACTCGGCAAATGATGTAAACGTATCAATAAAAAATAACAAAGCGCTGACAATTAACAAGCCTCTAAGTGCACCAAATACAGCACCTAAAACACGGTCGGTTCCTGACAAACCCGTGGCTTTGACTAATTGCGAAAAAATATAATTTATTAAGCCACCAGCAATTAACGTCCCTATAAACAATATGGCGATAGCGGATGCATTACGCAACATGGGTTCGTCTATTTGAGTGAGTAATTCGGCTAACTGAGGATAAAACGTGCGAGAAATAAGAAAAGCGGCAATCCACACCACTAAAGAAATAGCTTCTTTGACAAAGCCCCTCACCAAGCTAATAACCGCAGATAAAGCGATGATGCCAAGGATGGTAAAATCAAACCAATTCATAGCTTTTTAATGATGTCCTTTGTCTCGCCTGCATAATATTGGCACGGTTTCACAACGGCGCGCCAACAACAATGTCTAAGCATAACGAAAATTGTATATTCGATTAGCCGTTTAGAGCTAAGAAAGTGGCGCGAAGTTTACCAAATAAAATTAGTCTGCGCTAACTTCAAATGCAGTAATTTTGCCTTTTAATTGTGTAATTTCTTGTAAGCGAGGTAAGGCCTGCTCTAGGGTGTTTTTGTCTAATTCAGGCCCAACAAAAACTTTGTTCAACTTGCCTGCGCTAGTCATCACTGGTGTGCTATACGCGCGATAACCCGCATCATTCAGTGTTTTCAACAACGCTTGTACGTTTTTCTCGTGCCTAAAACTGCCCAGTTGTACAACCCAACCTGCTTTAGTTGTTTTGTTTTTTGATGTGGTAACTGTTTGCGATGCCGTACCCTCATCATCGTTGGTAACATCAGTGGAACCTTGACTAGAATCAGTGTCTTGAACATCGTTTGTAGCGGCATTAGACAAAAGTGAATTGGGGTTAGCTTCGGTATTAGTGCTGATTACCTCTTCAGAAGAGTTTTGCGAATTTATTGTGGTATTATCAGTTACCGGAACATCATCTATGGCTTGTTCGTCGACTAACTCAATGGGTTGATTCACAGCTTGTTCAACGCCGCTCAAATCAACCTCTTTAGCCTCTTCAACGTCAACGACCTCTAAGACAGGTGGGACATCGACAAAACTTTGCTGATTAGTACGCTTTTCACCATCTAAAAATTCGGGCACTAAAATAACCACAAGCGCTACCACAATAATGGTACCTACCAGTCTATTTTGTAATGCACTTGTCATTTAATCTCACCTTTATTTTTACTGCTCATATACTGCATACATTCTGAGGCAACTATAAACGAGCCGACCACCACAATAATATCATTTGGCTTTGCTTTATTCATCGCCGATTGCATACCTTGCGCTACATTATCAAAACAAGACGCTGTTTGTCCAAATGCCATTACCGCCTTTTGCAATCGTTGTGCGTTTTCACCACGGTTCGCCGATAATTCTGCACCCAAGCTTACGCAATACCAATTAGCATTTAGCTCGCTCAAGCATGCAAGGCTCGCTTCAATATTTTTATCTTTGAGCATGCCAACGACAATATGACATCGCGAAAACGAAATCGTTTGCAAACGTTTAAGCAAATATTCGCACGCAGCCTGGTTATGCGCCACATCCAAAATGATTTTTGGCGATTCTTGTAATATTTGAAAACGGCCAGGCATTTGCACAGTATTAATCAACTTCTGAAGCTCATCGACAGATATCAAAAAGTTTTCTTGATTGTTTAAATGAATAGCCATTTCGTATAAACAAGCGATTGCCGTCATTATATTCTGTTTGGGCAATTGCGCTTTAATAAGGTTAAACTCAAATGTTTGTTCTGGATACCTTATCCATCCTAGATTCTGGCTTACTGTTGATAAACCTATGTCAGATTTACACGAAGAACTTGCCAGCCCTTTTGATAAGCCAAAATCAATGTCGCTTATCTTGAGATTAGCATTTTGTTGCTCAGCAATTTCAAGCAAGCTTTTATGAGGGTTTGTATATCCAATGATGACGTTTTGCTGCGGCTTTATTATACCTGCTTTTTCTGCGGCGATAAGTTCGGTGGTATCACCCAGATAAGACTGGTGATCAAGACCAATACTGGTTATCACGCCAATGTTTGCATCAATAATATTGGTAGCATCTAAACGGCCTCCCAAACCGACCTCAACAATCCACACATCTAGTTTACTCAGCATGAACTGCGCAAACCCGCAAAGCGTAGCATATTCAAAATAACTAAGACTAATTTCGGGTTCGCCAATTAATTGTGATTCTTTTGAAGCCTTGATAAGGGCTTGTTCAACAAGCTCGAAAGCTTCGCATATTTGTGCATCGCTCGCTTCCACGGCGTTAATACGAATACGTTCGTTAAAGCGCACAATATGCGGCGAGGCATATACCCCTGCGCTGTAGCCGGCTTTAACACATGCTTGTTCAATAAATCGGCATGTTGTACCTTTGCCGTTTGTTCCCGCTACAGTAACCACACATTTGGGTTTCACTGAATCGGGGAATGCTTGCTCACGCTCATCAATCATTACCTCTAATTGCACAAAAACCTTACGAATTCTCGTAAGGCTCATATCAATGCTAATAGAATGGGCATGTTCAATGTAGCTAAGCCATTGTGCAAGGCTACGCTTTTGGCTCATACTAATTATCTGCTGGAATAAATTCTGCTATGGGTGCTGGCGCATTGTAGTGATTGAGTTTCGATAAAATACTAAAGACTTTGTTACGCATCTCGCGGCGGTCAACAATCATATCTATCGCGCCCTTCTCTAGCAAAAATTCACTGCGCTGAAAGCCTTCCGGTAGTTTTTCGCGAACGGTTTGTTCAATAACGCGTGGGCCAGCAAAGCCTATCAATGCTTTTGGCTCACCAATATTGATATCGCCTAGCATCGCTAAACTCGCTGATACGCCGCCCATCGTTGGGTCAGTTAGTACCGAGATGTAAGCGAGGCCTTCTTTGCTTAGTTTTGCTAAGGCTGCGCTGGTTTTAGCCATTTGCATCAAAGATAACAAAGCTTCTTGCATGCGTGCGCCGCCACTTGTCGAAAAACAAATAAACGCACATTTGTTTTCGATAGCCGAATTTACGCCAGCAACAAATTTTGCTCCTACCACCGACGCCATTGACCCACCTAAAAAGGCAAACTCAAAGCTAGCAACAACAACAGGCATGCCATTTAACTTACCTTTCATTACGATGAGCGCATCTTTTTCGTTGGTCGCTTTTTGTGCGGCACTAATACGGTCTTTATAGCGTTTAGAATCTTTAAATTTCAAGATATCTTGTGGCTCAAGCGTATTGGCCAATTCTTCCCTATCGGCACTGTCTAAAAAAGCATTTAAACGTGCGCGAGCAGTTATCCGCATATGATGGTCGCACTTAGGACACACTTCTAACTGCTTTTCTAATTCAGATTTATATAACACTGCGTTACACGAACTACACTTTGTCCAAATCCCTTCGGGTACATTGCTTTTAGTCCCTGACTGTGTTTTTGGCAGTATTTTTTCAATCCAACTCATTTGGCCTTCCTGTCTTTTTATTATTGCGATGCGCTCATACCATCTAGTACATTGAAGTATAACGCTTTTGCCGTATTTTTCTTATTAGTATTACTCCCCATTAGCATAGCACATTTGGCGAATGGGTTTCGAGTGCGCGAATTAAACCACAAAAATGCGATATTCAACATTTATAACTGGTCTAAAGTGTTAGGTATTCGATAGTTTTTGCAATACAAGGCGTGTTTGGCTTTTGGAGGATTGTTGTTATTGTTATTTTATAACGGTGAAATAGTGTGGATAACAGCGGTTAAAAAAATGTAAAAGTAAATAGAAGAGCGTGAGTTCGACGTGGTTCTTAAATATCGATTTTATCGGTCAGATAAGAACCACAAACCTTATGTATTTAATGGAATCCCTCAACCCATCTAGTTGCAGTACCATCCGACTTTGGATTTTCTTTCGGAGAACGAGCGTAGTAGTAGAGGTCTTTGCGTGACCCTTTGGGCTCACACACTTCAACATGACGAATTCTGCCAGAAGGTTGAAATCGTCGACAAACAACTTCAACTGCATTTGAGTCTTGCTCTGCGTTTTTATTTGCAGCGAGCATGTCGTTTGTATCTTCGGTAATATTACATCCTGTTAAAAAAACTACCATTGCTGCAGCACTCATTACTTTTTTCATGTCGAACTCCTTTTGAATCATAATTAAGCCAATCAATAGTCGATTGATGTGCATGTCACTTGTGTATAAAAAGTAGCCTACTCACTATGACTAGTCAAGCCTTACTACTTATTAGTAAAAGATACCCATCTATTAGAGAAGGACTATTTATAAGTGGTCTGGCAAAAATAAGGGCCCTAAAGGCGTTTTAGGAATAGCAAATTCGTCAGGGTAATCAACATCCACTAAATACAAGCCATTAGGTAATGCTGTTGCGGCCGCTTTCGTTCGGTCTTTTGCGTGCAAGACCTCTTGCATCCAAGCTACTGGGCGCTCACCGCAGCCAACTTTTACCAAGCTGCCAACGATATTGCGTACCATGTGGTGTAAAAAGGCGTTAGCGCGAACATCAACAATCACGAAATTTTGAATACGCGTTACCTTAATACTGTGCATGTGCCGGCTAGCCGTTTTGCTTTGACAAAGTGCTGCCCTAAACGAACTAAAGTCTTGCTCGCCTATCAAGAACTGCGCAGCTTCATGCATCAAGTTTTCATCTAGCGGCTGATACACATGACTCACGCCGTTATTGAAAACCCCTGAGCGTAAACGATGATTATAAATAACGTATCGGTATCGGCGTGCATAAGCACTAAAGCGGGCATGAAACGTTTCAGGGACTTGCTTTGCCCATGTAACTGCAATGTCTTTAGGCAATGAGGTATTAGTACCTCGCGTAAAAGCTTTTATGGGCCGTTTTTGCTGAGTCTCTAAGTGCACAGTTTGTGCCGTTGCATGCACACCCGCATCAGTGCGGCCCGCGCACACAACACTGACATCCTCTAAGAGTATTTTACTTAAAGCTTTTTCAAGGCGTACTTGCACTGAATCCACCGCAGGTTGCCGTTGCCAACCTTTATAAGCGGTGCCGGTGTATTCAATGCCCAGCGCTATTCGCCCGCTAATGATTTCGTTGTCATCAAACTCCGTCGGTGTGTTACTCACGCTTTTATACTACCTATTTTGCGCTTGATTGCGGCGCTGGCGCTGACCAGACACTTTATTAAGTTTATGCTTTCGAACACTTCGGCGCATTCTGCTTAGCTTTGTGTGGTCAAGGTTTTCTGTCGACAAAATCTTACTTTCGGTTTCTGGTGGCAACTGCACCATTTTGCGCAACGAGTTAACATTGTCTATGTCGAGTTCAAGCCACGCGCCTTGAGGCAAGCGCTTAATAAGTTCTAGGTTACCATAGCGCACCCTTATAAGCCTACTTACTTGCACGCCTTGTGATTCCCATAAACGTCTTACTTCACGATTTCGACCTTCAGACAATGTCACATTAAACCACTGGTTAAGGCTTTCTGGCTGCTTAGGGCGCACGTGGATATGATTAAACTTTGCAGGGCCATCATCGAGATTCACACCACTGCTTAAATCTCTTAGCATTTTTGGCGTAACCTCACCAAATACTCTCACAGAATACTCGCGCTCTACTTCATGACTTGGGTGCATCAAGCGATTAGCCAATTCACCATCATTTGTAAATAACAGTAAACCGCTAGTATTAATGTCTAACCGGCCAACGGTTATCCAGCGTTCACCGCTCAATATAGGCAAGCGTTCAAAGACGGTGGGTCTGCCTTCTGGGTCTACTTTTGCACAAAGCTCGCCTTCAGGTTTATTGTACATTAATACTCGGCAGGGCGACTTTTCTTTATTGCGTGCAATCATATGCCCGTCAACACTAATCTTGTCAGAAACTTCTACCCTGTCTCCTAACGTTGCTGGGCGGCCATTCACCACTACTCGTCCGTCTTGTATCCAACGTTCCATTTCGCGGCGCGAACCCAAGCCATTATTTGCGAGTACTTTTTGAAGTTTCTCTGTGTTTTCTGTGTTACTTGTCATTAGTGTATTTGAGCCTTGTTTTCGTTGTCGTTCGACAATAATTCGCCCTGCGTGTTTGGTGCATGTTCGGGCAGTGTTTCTGATAATGTATTAGGTGTAGTATCTTCATTTTGCACTTCTTGTGCTTGCGAAGCCGCCATAGCCGCTTCAATATTCTCTGTAAAGTCCTCTGCTGAAGGTAGCTCACTTAGTGAGCGTAGCGAAAAGTAATCTAAAAATGTGTTGGTTGTTGCTAACAAGGCAGGTTTACCCGGGACCTCTTTATGCCCTACTACTTTAATCCAATTACGGTCTGTTAACGAGCGTACTATGTTACTGCTCACGGCAACGCCACGAATATCTTCTATTTCGCCACGGGTTATCGGTTGTTTATAAGCAATTAAAGCGAGGGTTTCGAGCATAGCACGAGAGTATTTGGGCACAGTTTCTTGCCATAGTTTACTCAATAGCTGACCTAGCCCTGAGTCTGACTGAAAACGATATCCACTAGCTACTTTGGTGAGTTTAATGCCACGGGGCGCATAGTCAAGCTCTAGGTCTTTAAGTGCTTTATTAAGCTGGCGAGAAGACACCTCTAGGTCGCTTAATATTGTGCTACGCATTTTATCCACACTCAAGGCTTGCTCGCTCACGAAAATCGCCGCCTCAATTAATTGCTTTAGCTGTGTGTCACTAATTTTGTTCATCAAGTTTTATTTATCAATTTTTACGTGTCAAACAGGACTATGCTCATATTCGCCTAGTTTAACATGAAGATTAGCAAAGGGCTCGGCTTGTTCAAACACAAGCAAAGACTCTTTAACCAATTCTAAAATAGCGATAAAGGTAACCACAACTCCTGCCCTGCCTTCTTCGGCTACCAACAATTTGTCGAGTGATGTATAGGTATGGTGATTCAATTTTTGCAGAACCTGGCTCATACGCTCACGGGTCGACAACACTTCCCTATCTATCTGGTGATGGTCAAAGGCACTTGCGCGCTGCATCACCTGATAAAAGGCCATGACCAATTCTTGCAGCTGTACTTGCGGCAAATGTTTGATAGGCTGAACATTGTCGCTGGTTTGAGCGTTGGCTTTATATATATCTCTGTGCATCCGCGGCGCTTCATCAAGGGTTTGTGCTGCATTTTTTATTTGTTCGTACTCTCTGAGTCGTCTTATTAATTCTGCTCTGGGGTCGCCTTCGTCCTCTTCTGCATTGTCGTGTTTAGGCAATAAAAGGCGCGATTTAATTTCCGCTAGCATAGCCGCCATTAATAAATACTCACCCGCTAACTCAAGCTTGACGTCAGTCATCACATCGACATATTCCATATACTGTTTGGTTACTTGCAGCACAGGGAGTTCGACAATATCAAATTTTTGTTTTTTGATGAGATAAAGCAGTAAATCTAATGGCCCCTCAAACGTTTCTAATATGACTTCTAGTGCATCGGGTGGAATGTACAAGTCTTCGGGCTTGGTGATTAAGGCTTCGCCGTTGATAAAGGCAAGCGCTAAGGGTTGTTGCTGGGTGATTTGCTGCTCTGGCTGCTGGTGTGTATGCGATGCTTCAGTTTCGTTAACATGACTTCCCTCAACTACATCGCTAAGTGCGCCAGTTGAGTCATTTTTATTGCCCGCACCAGAATTTATCATTATTTTGCGTCTACACAGACTTATTCAAAAGGCGTAGGGTCGCCACTTCCGTACCGAATTATACTGGTTTCCCCTTCAGACATATCAATCACGGTCGTTGCTTGCTCGCCTAAATAGCCGCCGTGAATAATTAATCCTAAGCGTCTTTCTAATTTGTCTCTAATTTCATCTGGATCACTCTCTGCCACATCTGCATTGGGCAAAATAAGCGTTGTCGACATTAAGGGCTCACCCAACTCTTCTAATATAGCAAGCGCAATTGCATTGTCTGGCACGCGTATTCCAATAGTTTTACGTTTAGGGTTTTGCAATCGTTTAGGCACTTCTTTAGTGGCCTTTAAGATAAATGTGTAAGGGCCTGGGGTGTTATTTTTAATTTGTCTGAATGCCGTGTTGTCGACTCTTGCATACAACGACAACTCAGACATATCCCTGCACATCAGGGTGAAGTTATGGTCTTTAGGAATATCTCTTATTTGACAGATTTGCTCAAGCGCTTTTTTATTTTCCATCTGACAGCCAATTGCATAGCCAGAATCAGTGGGATATACCACCACTTCGCCCTGGTTAATCAGCTCACAGGTTTGTTTAATTAAACGCACTTGTGGGTTGTCTGGATGGATGTAAAAAAACTGGCTCATAACTGGCTCTTAATTAATAAAGCAATCGCGATATAAAGGAAAGACAAAGCGTCACTATACCGCATCGAAGATAACATCTAGAGGTTCATAGTCGGTATATGGCTTTAACGTGCTCCGATTATATCAAACTATTGCAAAAGCACTTAATTTAAATTCAAACTGCCATCTCTATGCATTTCTACGCATTTAGCTCATTAAAATGGGCTGACGCTCAAATAAAGACTGGATTGGGGTAATTTTGTCGGGTAAGTTCAACCGGCGGCCTAGCTCTGTCCATTTAGAGGGCGCATGAAAATCTGAACCAGCTGAACCTGCAAGCCCAGCTTCCAGTGCTATCTCAACCATCAAATCGTGTTTCTTTTTATCAAGATTAGGGTGTTGCACTTCCATGCCATCGCCCCCCCATTGCGCAAATTCATTTGCTAAACGCCTTAACCACTTACTTTTCATATCATAGTGAAAAGGATGCGCAATAACGGCCTTACCACCTGCTTCATGAATCCACTTTATTGCTTCTTCTATCTCAATCCAAGAGGCACTAACGTAAGCCTTTTTCTTAGTCCCTAAATAGCGTGTAAAAGCTTGCTGTAAATTGCTAACTAAGCCTCGGTTCAGCAATACTTGCGCAATGTGAGCGCGGCTAATGCAACCGTTTTTGACCATATTTGCCGCGTCTTTATAAACATCTTCGATGCCAATTTTACTGAGTTTCTCTGCAATTTTTATGGCGCGCTGCTGGCGTTTATCTAGCTGGCTCTGTAAGCGTTCAAGTAACAATGAGTCTTGATGGTCAATATCTAAACCGAGTATATGAATCTCAAACCCGTGCCATTTGGTCGAAATTTCGACACCGCTAACTAGTTGCATTTTATATCTGTGTTCAGCTAAGTAATCGAGTGCCGGTTGAATTGCGTCTACACAGTCATGATCGGTAATTGCAAGTGCATCAACTTGCATTTGCTGCGCGCGCTGCATTAAAGCCTCAACGCTAAGCTTACCGTCAGAAAAATGCGTATGTGAATGTAAATCTATTTTCATTTATGTGGGTATCTTTCAAAAAGCGAATTTCTTAGTTGACATTTATCTCGATTTGGTTTCTTCTATGTCTCGAAATTTAGCGATTTTGACGTATCGTAATATCGTTACAGCAAGTAGCAAACTTAACTAATTATGCGCGGCAGTCAAAACTAAACAACAAAATAGAGGCATTAGCATAACATGCAAAGCAAAACAGTAACTACACAATTAAACACAAATTGGTGGTGGCACAAGCAGACCTAGGGCTCAGCTTGCGCGTGTTTGCACGCTTCTACAAGGCCCTATATTTGGGCCTTTTTTGTTGCTATTTTTTAAACAAAACACAACAAAATACGCCCGACAAGCAGACAAAATAAATATAAAAATACGTAATAACAAGACACAAAAAGGAAAGCCAATGAATTTGTCGGACTTAGGTACACAACCCGGTAATGTCGAGAGTATTATGGTTGATGCGCCTTACATCGCTAACCCACTAAACGCATACAAGTGTTTAGGTAGCAATAATTCTATTTTATTAGAGTCAGCAGAAATAGACAGCAAAGACGATTTAAAGTCACTTATTTTAGTTGATGCCGCTTTGCGCATTCAATGTGATGATCAGCAGGTTATTGTGCGTGCCTTATCCGAAAACGGACAGGCCTTACTGCCTTTTCTTGCAGCAAAATTGCTACCATTTTTAGAAGCTCAACACCACTTTGAGCTTGTGTTTAAATTGCCGAGCCCGCAAGAGAATATCGATGAAGATGCCCGTTTAAAACAAGCGAGCGTATTTGACATATTGCGTATACTCAAACTCTCCATAAAAACCTTAAGGACTCATCCACATGCGTTGTTCTTAGGCGGCGTATTTGCCTATGACTTACTTGCCACCTTCGAGAATTTACCCGAGGTGCCAAACTCTGATAACACTTGCCCCGACTACGTGTTTTACTTAGCTGAAACGCTTATTTTAGTCGACCATCAAGCCAAGAGCACGCAACTCTTAGGCAGTGTATTTAGCGGCGAGAATGTAGCAAACGCCTACTTTTCTATTCATCAGCGGCTTGAAAAAATCAAACATGAGATTGCTCAACTGAGTCAAGATGAAGATGTATTATTAGCCATTAATCAAGAAGTAGAACTTAAGGTCGACAGGGACGATGCCCAGTACTGCCAAGATGTACTTAAACTTAAAGAAAACATCCTAGACGGCGATATTTTTCAAGTTGTGCCCTCGCGCACATTTAGCATCGCTTGCCCACAGCCTTTACTTGCATATCAGCAACTAAAACTCAGCAACCCCTCCCCGTATATGTTTTATATGCAAGACGCAAGCTTCACAATATTCGGCGCATCGCCAGAATCTGCCCTTAAATATGATGCAGACACAAATTTACTAGAAGTATACCCAATTGCCGGCACTCGTCCGCGAGGCAAACGTGCCGACGGGACAATAGATGTCGATTTAGATAGCCGCTTAGAGCTCGATTTGCAGCAAGATCAAAAAGAAAAGTCAGAACATATTATGCTTGTGGATTTAGCCCGAAACGATGTTGCTAAAGTCAGCAAACCCGGGACTCGGTTTGTCAAAGACTTACTAAAAGTAGACCGATATTCACATGTTATGCACCTAGTTTCACGTGTAGTAGGCGAGTTAAGAGATGATTTAGACCCTTTGCACGCTTATCAAGCATGTATGAATATGGGCACCTTAGTGGGTGCGCCAAAAATTAGCGCAGCAAGCTTAATTCGAGAAACAGAGCAACAGAGAAGGGGCAGTTATGGCGGCGCCGTTGGCTACTTTAACGGTCACGGTGATTTTGACACTTGTATTGTTATTCGCTCTGCATTTGTAGCAAATGACGTGGCACATGTGCAAGCTGGCGCAGGAGTAGTAAACGATTCTGTGCCTCAAGCTGAAGCTGATGAAACACGTGCGAAAGCACAGGCTGTTATTTCAGCGATTAAGCGGAGTCACAGCTCAGCCCATAGCGAAAGTAATAGCGCAAAACAAACACAAACCCAATCGCCTAGCGAAAAACAACAAGGACAATAAGATGAGCACTTCTTTTAATAGTATCCATGTCGTGCTTATCGACAATCAAGACTCGTTTACCTACAACCTTGTAGACGAGCTTCGTGTGCTTGGGGCTACCCTAAGTGTTTATCGCAATACGGTAGACGTTTCTCAAGTGCTTTCAAAGCTTAGTGAATACCAAAATATCGGGCCGACTTTGCTGCTGTTGTCGCCAGGTCCGGGAGCGCCTGCTCAAGCCGGCAATATGCCTGCTATTTTAGAAGAAGTGAAAGGCAAGTTTCCAGTGCTCGGCATTTGTTTAGGTCATCAGGCAATTGTAGAAAGCTACCAAGGTAAAGTAGGCCGAGCGCCGCAAGTCATGCACGGCAAGTCATCTATGATGCATCACGATTTTAACGCTATATTTCAGGCAATTACATCGCCTATGCCTATTGCACGGTATCATTCATTGGCGGCAACAATTGTACCCGATTGTTTGCAAGTAATTGCTCATATAGATGACTTACCTATGGCGATACTACACGAGAATGATAG
>CAZXTD010000054.1:0-10628 GCA_964643575.1 uncultured Glaciecola sp.
GGATTAGTGCATAAAGCCATAAAGTCGCCGGCTTCGGCTCGCGTCGCTTTGTATTCAGGCAAATAACGTCCTGCTTGACGCATCATCCATACCGGCGTGACGTCTACAGGTTGTTTTAATAAAGCACGCAAATAGCGGTCGTTTTTAAGGTCACTGGTGTCTACAATACTCATAAAATAACTAATTACTCTTAATATAAATCTAATGAAGCTGGCGCATAGCCAGAAATTAAAAATCGATGACTTAACAAAATCATATTTGAGGCAAGCATAAACTAATTTGCTTTGGCTTGCTTTATTCTGCGCAGAGTTTCTTCAATCAAGTGTCCAGCAATCGAGACCTTTGGCGGTATAGTGGGCAAGTTATCAATCTCAAACCACTGTGCATCAATAATTTCTTTGTTATCTATCACAATGTCGCCTCCAGCATATTCGGCAATATACCCTACCATTAAAGAATGCGGAAACGGCCATGGCTGGCTTCCAAAATAATCAATATTTTTTAGCCTAACGCCCACTTCTTCGTGCACTTCGCGATGCACAGCTTGCTCTAAAGATTCAGCACTTTCAACAAAACCTGCTAGCGTCGAATAAAATCCGGCGCCCTTTTGCCTAACCCCTTGAGCAAGTAAAATTCGCTCATTGTCATGAATGGCAACAATAATACAAGGCGACACACGCGGGTAAACTCTGTGCCCGCACTTATCGCAATGCATTGCCATTTCCCAGCTGACTTTGCGCATTTCACTGCCGCATCGGCCGCAATATCGATGGGTGCGTAAAAACAATGCGTACTGCCAAGCTTGTGCCACATACTGAAAATCATTAGGCGGCATCGTCATCAATAATTCGCGCAGTGTAAGTAGCTCATGATCGTCATCTTCAAATTCAATATGATGAATATCAAGTAAGTAATGCTCACCATAATCACTGCTAAAGACCAGAGATTGGCGCTCTTCCATATGAATTTCTAAGCTATCTGGAATGCTTGGCAAAGCGCTCAATCCTACATTCCAATCACTCTTTTTCCTGACCAATAGATTATTATTAATAAAAATAAAATGTAAATTTTGACGACTTAATTGGCTGTTACTTGTTTTCATAGCTTCCTTGTGCGCTTTTGATACTTGTATTTCAAGACAAGTATTTGCCTTATTTGTTAGTTTCTCGCGACATAACTTGGATTGTGACTTGTTCACAAGGCGCTCGGTGATATACTTGGATTCATAACGAAACATGCGAAGTGACATGAAGCAAGAATAGCGGTGCGTTGAGAAATTCTGAATTTGTGTATTTTTACACACGACCACATAATATTCTAATGTTGTCACAAATTACTTGTTAAAATTACATTAACAAGAACTTAGAGGCGAGTCGTGAGCATTACATTATCAAAAAGTAAACAGGTCTTATTTGAACAAGCACGCGCGTTTTGCGAAGACAAAGGCGTCAGGTTTACTCCGCTTAGAGCTCGCATTTATGAAATATTACTAAATGAAGATTCTTCTATTGGCGCCTATGACCTACTAGACAAACTCAAACTGGTCGAAGACTCAGCCAAGCCCCCTACAGTGTATCGAGCACTTGATTTTTTCTTAGACCTTGGCTTAGTGCACAAAGTAGAGTCGACCAATACATTTAAAGCATGCCATCACTTTGGCTGCAGCCATGCGGTGCAGTTTTTAATTTGCGATACCTGCGGCGACGTACAAGAAATTAGTTCTGAAGGTGTGAAAAACACCTTAGAAGACCAGGCCGAGCAAAATGCTTTCACAATTGTGAGTCAAACCATTGAAGCCCACGGCATTTGTAAATTGTGCCGAACAAACTAACAAATTGAAGGTAACACGCAACAAAATTTTGCGACTGATGACTGCAATTATAGACAAAAAGGAATGCTAGTAAGGTGAAGGTAGAATTTATCAACCCGTTTATTGTTTCGTTGAAAAACGTAATTAGTACAATGGCGCAAATTGATTTACAGTCAGAAAAGCCAACAAAAAAAGTGGATGAAATGGCCCGTGGCGATGTATCAGGCATTATCGGTATGATTGGCCCACAGGTAAAAGGCTCGATGGCAATTACCTTCGATACAAAACTCGCCAAAAATATTATGCAAAATATGCTTGGTGAAGCTGCGGAATCACTAGACGACGAAGTAAGAGACATGGTGGGTGAAATGACCAACATGATTTGTGGTGGAGCTAAAAATGCGCTTTCTGATCAAAACTATGAGTTTGAGTTAGCCACGCCAGTGATTGTTTCAGGCGCTGATCATACCATTCAACATAAAGTAGATGGGCCTAAAATCATTCTTACTTTTTCAAGTGAACAAGGCAATGCCTACCTCGAAATTTGCTTCGACAATTAGCCTTTTAAATATTTTCTAAATGTGTCTACAGCAGTTATACTGTGCATAACGATAAATCAATTCGTGCGCTATAGTCGTAAAGTGCACAACAGTTTCTATTAATAAAATCGAATAAAGGACTTAGTCTGATGAAAAAGCTTAACATGTTAAGTTGTATTGCCTTGGGCGCTATCGCCATGGGTGGTTTCAACAAAGGTGCAGTAGCACAAGACGCACCCTCTTATGAAAATTGGGTAGGCGGCTTTGTACAATATTACGATGCCGACGGCAGCAAAATTGAGCCTATCGGTGGCCTTGAAGACGGACACGGCCTAGGCGCAGAGTTAGGTTTTAGGTTTGACCCAGCATGGGGCGTGCGCTTTGAGTTAGGTCGAGTGCTTATTGATGCTGATACAGACCCCAACAGAGCAAGTGGCCAAGCCTTTGATGACGATGGTACCCAGCTTGGCGTAGACATTATGTATTTTTTAGAAAACGATGCGGCTTATTTGTTTTCGGGTGTGCGCGAACAATCTCTTAATACCGACAGCTATCGTATGGTAAACGTTGGTGTAGGTAAACATTGGTATCTAAATGATAATTGGCGTGTTATCTCAGAAGTCGCCGCTTACCATGATATTGGCCAAGGCTACAACGAATTTAGCGCAAAACTGGGCTTAGCGTACATCTTTGGAAAAAACGCAGCATCAACTGCTCAGCCTGATACCGACGGTGATGGTGTTTATGATGCCGTCGACCGCTGCCCAAGTTCGCCGCGAGGAATGCAAGTAGACCCAACGGGTTGTAATATTGATATGGACGGCGACGGCGTCTTTAACAATTTAGACCAATGCCCAACAACGCCGGCAGGCGCTTCGGTAGATGCTCGCGGTTGCACAGTAAAAGACGCTGACAACGATGGCGTGCTTGATATTAACGATAGCTGTCCGAATACTGCGCCAAGTGTAGAAGTAAACGACAAAGGTTGCGCGCTTAACTTAGATGTTGACGGTGATGGCGTGCTCGACAGCCAAGACAAGTGCCTTAACACACCAAGCACTGACAAAGTCGACAGCGAAGGCTGCAGTGTGTTTGAAGAAAAAGAAGTGTCGGTCGCACTTGATATATTATTTGCCAACAACAGTAGCATTGTCGAAAACCCTGATTCAGACAAACTAGAAGAGTTTGTTGCCTTTATGCAGCGTTATCCTAATACAAAAGCGGTTATCGAAGGCCACAGCTCAGCAGTAGGCGATGCGAGCTATAATCAGTTTTTGTCTGAGAAGCGCGCAAATTCAGTTAGAGCCCTGTTGATTGAACAATACAACATAGAAGCGAGCCGTTTAGAAGCTGTAGGGTATGGTGAATCTCGACTTAAAGATACGTCAAACACCGCAGAAGCATCTCGTGTGAACCGTCGTATTGAAGTAAAAGTAAGTGCACTTGTGGAGACTAAAGTCGCTCGCTAATGCGATAAAGCGACTTTTACTATGATGGATAAAACAAAGGCTTAGCGAACATGCAAAGCCTTTTTTGTATGCTATGTTTCTTAAAACAGTCTATTCTTCGTCATATGCAGGCCCAGCATAGTTTTCAAACCGTGAGAAACGCCCTTGGAAAGTTAAGCGGGTAGTACCGATTGGTCCATTCCTCTGTTTACCGATAATGATTTCGGCAATCCCTTGTAATTCACTATTTTCGTGATAAACCTCATCACGATAGATAAACATAATTAAGTCAGCGTCTTGCTCAATTGCCCCTGATTCACGCAAGTCTGAGTTGATTGGACGTTTGTCAGAACGCTGCTCTAGACCCCGGTTAAGCTGTGACAAAGCGATAACTGGGCACTGCAGTTCTTTTGCTAATGCCTTTAACGAGCGAGAAATCTCCGCTATTTCCAGCGTTCTATTTTCGGATAAACTCGGTACGCGCATGAGTTGCAGGTAATCCACCATGATCATAGAAATTCCGCCGCGATCTCGTGCTAATTTTCGTGCACGCGTACGCACTTCCATTGGCGTTAGCCCAGACGAATCATCAATGAACAAGTTATCTTTATCATTGAGCATTTTTACACTCGACTGAATTTTGGCCCAGTCTGTGTCTTCTAGACGTGCGGTTCGGATCGCAGTTTGGTCGACCCGGCTTAGCGAGGCCAACATACGCATCATAATTTGCTCTGCAGGCATCTCTAAGCTAAACACTAGCACAGGCTTTTCTTCAAGCATGAGTGCGTTTTCAACAAGGTTCATCGCAAAAGTTGTTTTACCCATTGAAGGACGTGCCGCGACAATAATTAAGTCAGAAGGCTGCATACCACTGGTTTTTTTATCTAAGTCGGTAAAGCCAGTCGACACACCTGTCACTTCTTTGTCTTGACCTGACAGTTCTTCAATTCGTTTAATTGTTTTGCGTAAGGCATTAGATACGCTCACCGGCCCTTCGTTTGCCGCTGTGCGTTTTTCGGCTATTTCAAATACTTTTGTTTCAGCTAAATCGAGTAAGTCTTTGCTGCCTCTGCCTTCAGGGTTAAAACTGGCATCGGCGATGTCGTTAGCCACACCAATTAGCTCACGCACAATCGCTCGTTCGCGCACAATATTAGCGTAGGCTGTAATGTTTGAAGAACTTGGGGTGTTTCGGGCAAGCATCACGAGATAGTTCAGGCCACCCACATCTTCTAATTCGTTATGCAGCTCAAGTTCGTCTTTTAGGGTAATAGGGTCGGCAGGTAAACTCTTCGCGATTAAACGGGTAATCGCCGAGAATATCAGGCGGTGCGCTCGGTTGTAAAAATCTTCCTGAATTATAATTTCGGCGATTTTATCCCAAGCGTCAACAGATTGAATAACGCTGCCTAATACGGCTTGCTCCGCCTCCATGGAGTGTGGCGGCGTATTGAGCTGGGCTATCTCGTCTTTATCTTTAGATTTGTTATTATAGTCATCGCCTGAGCCAGCCACGCTTATCCTTACCTATTGTATTTACTATTTTTTAATGTGCATGAACTTGCTTAATTTGAGCGCTTATATCCGTACAAATAGATACATGTAGGCTCTTATTAAGACACAATAAAACATGCAAAAGAGCAGATAAGTATGACTTAAAAATTATGAAATGTCTTGTTCAAAATAAAGCAAAAACGCTTTGCACCAGCAGCAAATAAACGCCTTACGCGGCACCAATGCCGCGATATAAAAGGCTATGCTGGCCTATCTACCAGTAACAACACCTTGCTTAATTTTTTCTAAATACTCTTCATGTGTTGGCATTACCTCCAAACACTTTTGCGTCACTCTATGAATTTCCTGCATGCGCTTTTTAAGCTCGTCTTCGGGTAGCATGTCAGCAATAGGATGATGACGTTCAGGGTAGATACCTTGCCCATTAAACACGGCATACCAACTTACGTGGTTAAACAGTTCATTGTCGTGCCTATATAAGCGCGCATTTTCTCGATAAATTGCCATCCGCTCACTGAGCGAATCCGGAATAGACATGTTTCGGCAATAACGCCAAAACTCGCTATCGTCGCGCTTGGTCGCTTTATAATGCAAGATTAGAAAGTCTCTCACTTGAATATATTCTAAGCGGGTGCGCTCGTTGTAGTAATTGATATCATGTTCGTTAAAACGTTTATCAGGGAAGTTTGTCATTAAACGTGCAATGGCCGTTTGTATAAGGTGAATAGAGGTTGACTCTAGCGGTTCTAAAAAGCCTGAAGCAAGGCCAATAGACACCACGTTTTTATTCCAAGGCTTTTTGCGAATACCCGTTTTAAAACGCAAATAGTTAGGGTCAGATATTGGCGCGCCTGCTAAGTCTTTGTTTAAGCTCTCAAGCGCCTCGTCATCTTGCAAAAACTGGCTAGAGTACACATGTCCGTTGCCTGTGCGCGTTTGCAGGGGTATACGCCACTGCCAGCCAGCCTTTTTAGCGGTTGCTCGGGTGTAAGGGGTTAATGTAGGCAGTTTTTCACTGGCTCTAGCGATAGCGCGGTCGCATGGCAAATAGTGCGACCAGTCTTCATAGCCAGTTTGCAAGGCCTCTTCAATCAACAAGCCCTTAAACCCAGAGCAATCAATAAATAAGTCACCTTCGTGCAAATCACCGTTATCAAGCTGTACCCCAGACACATTGCCGGTCTTTTTATCTATATGCGTTTTTGCAATTTTACCTTCGATTCGTTTTACGCCGCGCTGCTCTGCAAAGTCACGCATGTACTTGGCGTAAAGCGCTGCATCAAATTGAAATGCATAGGCAATTTTACTAATGGGTGAACCCTCAAGCTTGGGCTCAGGGCGCATAAATTTGTTCGCTTTTGCAGCAATAATTGGAAGGTTGTAGTCGTCCATGGGCGGCGCAAAACCAAGCTTATTTGCCCTAAACCACATATGATGGAAATGCACACCCTCCATATCGACACCATAGGGGCCAAAAGGATGAATGTAACTCTCACCTACCTGCCCCCAGTTAACAAACTCAATACCCAACTTATAAGTAGCGTTTGTTTTTTTGATAAAGTCGTCTTCATTAATGCCAACCAAACGATTAAAATACAAAATATGCGGAATGGTTGCCTCACCCACGCCCACCGTACCTATTTGCTCAGACTCAATCAGTTTAATTTCAATCGACTGGTCGTAAATCAGTTTTGACATTGCGGCCGCAGCCATCCAACCGGCTGTCCCGCCACCTACAATCACTATCTTTTTGACACGTAAATCCGACATCTACTGCTTACCTTTATTTATGCCTAAGACATAGCCGCTTTGGTTTTACTTTGGGCTATGTATTGTTCTATAAAATGCCTGTGATCAGGCAATTGTGTGACCGCTTTTTGCATTGCACCTCGCATAGAGTCTAAGCTGTATTGCACATCTTTGCGCGGTATCGACGACACGATAGTGTCACAGCGTTCGGGCGAAATATTTTGTCCAACAAACACGGCTATCCAGCTATCTTTAGAGAAGAGTTCGCTTTCAAATCTGAATACCCGAGCGGCTTCGCTGAATAAGTCAAAGCGATGTTGCAGGGTATCCGGAATATCCATATTGCGGCAATAATTCCAAAAAGGGCTGTCGTTACGCTGCGTTGCTTTGTAGTGCAATATAATAAAGTCTCGTACTTGCTCAAATTCATTTTTAACCACTTGATTATATTGCTTGCGTGATGCTTCTGGCATCGACGCATCAGGGTATAAAGCGATGAATCGACTAATGCCCTGCTGAATTAAGTAAATAGAAGTAGACTCTAATGGCTCAAGAAAGCCTGAAGACAAGCCAATACCAACGCAGTTCTTCTCCCAAAAAGACTCTCTGCTTCCTGGGGTAAAACGAATCGTGCGCGCTTCACCTAAAGGTTTACTGTCTAGGCCTTCCAATAAAACGCTGTTTGCCTCGTCATCATCCATATACTCAGTTGAATATATATGACCATTTCCTGTGCGAGCTTGAGTAGGAATGCGCCACTGCCAACCGGCTTTTTTAGCGGTAGATTTAGTATAAGGAATAAGCGGTGTGGTGCTTTCGCTACCGACAGCTTGCGCGGAGTTACAGGGCAACCAATGCGACCAATCTTTGTATTTAACGCCTAAGGTATCACCTAATAAAAGCGACCTGAAGCCGGTGCAATCAAAAAACAATTGGCCGGTTACTAGCGCGTCATTTTCCATCAATACGCCAGTGATATTACCACTTACCTTGTCTTGCTGAACTTGCTTAACCTTGCCTTCAACCCGCTTAACACCGCGTTTTTCTGCGTAGCCTCTTAAAAAACGCGCATACGAACTTGCATCAAAGTGATAAGCATAACGCAGGTGTGATAATACCGATCGCGGGTTATTGTCGGGCAAGACAAACTTAGCTTGTCGCGCGGCCACTGCGCAAATACTGTAGTCTTCCAAAGGATATTTGTTTTGTCCGCCTTGAGTATGTAGCCAATATTGATGAAAATCGATACCGTTCATATCAACGCCATGCCCGCCAAATGGGTGAAAGTAAGAATCCCCTAGTGCGCCCCAATCATTAAACTCGATACCCAGTTTAAAAGTGCCCGATGTAGCAGCGATAAACTCGGCTTCCGAAATGCCTAACATTTGATTAAATTTAATGATATCCGGAATAGTTGCTTCGCCAACGCCCACGGTACCAATGTCTTCTGATTCCACCAGAGTAACGCTTACGTGCTGTGGGTTTAGCATGCGCGATAGCGCAGCTGCAGCCATCCAACCTGCAGAGCCGCCGCCCACAATGGTGATTTCTTTAATAGGGTTATGTTCGTTTGTCATATTTAATGCTCATGGGCTACTACTTTATTAGCTATTTATATTGCTGCTGCAAATACTGCAAAAACTTGCTCATATACAAAGCATGGGGCGGCATTTTTGCTACAAATTTATCAAGCATGGCATCGACATTTTGTAACTGCTTTGCCATTTGCTCTTTGGGAATTTGGTTCGCCATGCGGTCATAATTTTTTGGCAGGCGCTGCATACCGCAGTGCAAAATTGTCCAATCTTCCTCATTAAAAGGTTCGTGGTCAAAGCTCGCCAGCACGCCTCTGTGTAAAAACTGGCTCAGTTTTCTGTCTAATTTTTTGCGTAACTGAGTAGTGTCTTGACAATACTCACTATCAGAGCCTAAAGCATCGCAGGCTTTGTGCCAATATGCACCATCAAAATGTTTGGTATTTAAAGTAAACATTGCGTGATGAAACAATGTAGCGTGCTCATAATCATTAACAAAACGTCGGTTAAATTCTTTGCTTTCTACCTGCATGTTGCGCCCAACAGGAATCAACTCGAGCAACCTTTCGATATCTTTTTGTAGCAACATCATAGGTGCTGGGGTTAACGGCTCAACTACATAAGCCGCATGACCTACAGCAACGCAATTGCCAATCCACGCTTGGGAGCGGCGCCCTAGCGTAAATTCTTGAGTCGAAATTTTATTTGTTGCATCCGCCGCCGTAAGGCCTGCATTTACTAACTGAGCGCTTAACTCTTGTTTCGCTGCTTCAACATCTTGTGGGTCGCAAACTAATACGCGTTTTACTGCATCTTTAACCGGCGTATCGGATATCCAACCCAGTTTGAACGAACGCACATGCCGACACGGCGGGCCTAGTTGTGCAGTGGCAAAATCACAGCTCAAGGCGCTCACTTTACGCTCAACGATTAATGCGCTTGATGTGAGTGAGTCTTCCGATTGAGCCGCTGACAACTTTGAAAATAGCTGACTATCAGGGCCGTTGCAATCTATAAACAGTTCTGCACACAAACGATCGCCGTTTTGTAACACAATAGCTTCTATCCGTTGAGTCTGTTTATCATCAACGACTTGCACATCTTTTACGTCACCTTTGACAACTTTTACAGATGACTTTGATAGTTTATGCGCAAGCAATTTCGTAAAACTACGCGAACAAAACTGATAACCATACTCTGCTCTAGAGAGCGGGCTGCTGTGGTCGTCGGTAGGCGGGTGTGCAAAAACGCCTTTGTTTGCAGCTTTTGCGCTAATTAAGTAACGACCTATGTCAGTATGCCCTTCTCTGGCGACAAATTGGTGCAAATTCACGCCGCTTTCTACTGGCATTGCCAAATGAAAACACTGAGTCCATGACAGCTCGGTACCTGCCCATTTTTGAAAACGGGTGCCAAAATTGAAAGCTGTATTTGTACTTAGCAATACCTCGGGCTCAGATAAACCATTGTTCAAATTAAACTGATAAGCGTCGGGAGTGGTCACGTTGCCATAAAAACTGTCTGACAAACTCGGTTTACTTGGCGTCAGCAAAACTAATTCAAAAGACGAGGGCAGTTGATGACACAATGAACTTGCTGTTAAATACGCAGCGAGTCCATTCCCATATATAATTATTTTCTTCATGATTGTGGGCTTTGCAGCCTACTCCTTACATCATCTAATTTTGTGCTGTTTGCGCGCCATAATGTTTAATATATTCTGCATGAGAAAGCCCGCGGTCAAGATCGGTCGCAATTTCATTCTCTAAAGATTCTCTGTAGCGTTTAAATTCTTCGCTGCTAATGCCGTCAGCTCTTGGGTCGTAGTGCTGAGCATGCAAGTTTTGACCTTGCATAACCGCTATCCAGCTTGCAGGCAAAAATACACCAAACTCATAACTCGGAATATATGCACGGTTTTTCCATGCTTCTAAGCGGCTTTGTAAACTGTCAGGTAATGTCATATTTTTGAAATAGCGCCACATTGGCGTGTCGTCACGCTCAGTCGCAATGTAATGCAGCAATAAGAAAT
>CAZXTD010000054.1:10638-25215 GCA_964643575.1 uncultured Glaciecola sp.
TTCAAAGTTCAAGCCCATTTTGTAGTTGTATTCTTCAATATCAAGCGGGTCGCATTCACCAACAGGGAAAAGCTCCATAAGCGTTGTTATACCCTCTTGAATCAAATGGATAGACGTAGACTCTAACGGCTCTAAAAACCCTGCTGACAAACCAATAGCAACTACATTTTTATTCCAAAACGCATTGCGTCTGCCTGTTTTGAAAAAGAGTTGTTTGGGCTCGGCAAGAGGTTCTCCTTCAAGATTACTCAATAGCTGCTCTCGAGCCTCTTGGTCTGATATGTACTCGCTCCAATAAACATGACCGTTGCCTGTACGATGTTGCAATGGAATGCGCCATTGCCAGCCGGCAGTTCTTGCTGTTGCTCGCGTGTAAGGAGGTAAATCGCTTGACTTAGTGCATGGCACGGCAACCGCTCGGTCACAAGGTAAAAAGTGAGACCAGTCTTGGTAACCCGTTTTCAAAGTTTGCTCTATCAACATACCCCTAAAACCAGAGCAATCAACAAACAAGTCGGCTTCTATTTTTCGTCCGTCGTCTAGCACTAAAGCGCTTACATTTCCGGTAATGTTATCACTGAGCACATTTTCAACCATGCCTTCGTGCCTAACAACACCGTTGCCTTCAGCAAAATTTCGAAGAAACTTTGCATACAAATTAGAATCAAATTGGTAGGCATACCCAAAACTGCCGCCTGCTTTTGTTTTGCTTTGCTCAGGAAGCCAAAATTTGCCATTTCGAGCAGCTTGAATGGCAACTGAGTAGTCGCCAAGCGGGCGTTTAAGCTCACCATTTTTCTGATACTTTAACCAGTACTGGTAAAAGTCTACATTTTTGTGAGGCAATCCAAAATCACCAAAAGGATGAATGTAACTGTCACCTAGTTTGCCCCAGTCACAAAACTCAATGCCTAATTTAAAGGTGGCTTGAGTCTCCCGCATAAAAGTTGCTTCATCAATTCCGAGTGACTGATTAAAAAAACGAATATGAGGTAATGTTGCTTCACCCACTCCTACTGTGCCAATCGTTTCGGATTCTACTAAATTTATTATGAAATTTTGTTTTTTGAACTTCTTTGAAATTGCGGCTGCGGCCATCCAACCAGCAGAACCGCCACCTAATATGCATATTTTCATTTTATAACATTTACCAATCTTTTTAATATGGGCATTTATTTTCGTAACAAATAGTGATAACTTCTTAACTTGAAATTAACATGCGAATGGATTAATCGCTAACAAAAAAGCCAAGACAACAAAATAAGGCTTAAAATACAAGGATATACGCAACATTAAATTAATTTCATAAATACGATAGATGACGGCAGCGGCGTATCCGCTAAATAATTTATCACTAATAAATACAATTTGTACACACAACTAGTAAGACCAAATTGGATATTCTCGGAGAAAACCAATGTATTTAAAACCTAAGTCAAAACTCGCCGCCTCAATTAAGGTCGCATTATTTGGCACAACAATGCTAGCTGCCCTTGGTGGCGCTGCGGCGTATGCTCAAGAAAATCAAAACCCTCAAAATCAGACTGAAAATGAAAGCGCTTCCAGCGAAGAGTCAGTCGAGGTAATTGATGTTAAAGGTATTCGTGGTGCACTTGCTACTGCTGCCGAAATTAAAAGAGAGTCTGACACCTTTGTTGATTCAATCAACGCGTCTGACGCCTCAGCATTACCTGATTTGTCGGTTGCAGAAGCACTCTCTCGTATACCCGGCCTGACAGTAACTCGTTTTACATCAGGTGGCAGTAGCGGTGACTTCCCTTCTCCAGAGGGCTCAGGTAACTTAATTCGTGGTTTAGGTTTTGTTCGTTCAGAATTTAACGGCCGTGATGCATTTTCTGCAAATGGCGGACGTGCATTAGATTGGTCTGCTGTACCACCAGAGCTAATTGGTGGTGTTGATGTTTATAAAAACCAGTCTGCCGACTTAATCGAAGGTGGTATTGGTGGTTCGATTAACTTGCGTACCCTTGAACCTTTCGACCGTCAAGGCGCAACAGCAATTATTGTTGCTGACACCACTTACACCGATTTACGCGAAGAATGGAGCCCAGGCTTCAGCGGCGTATTTGGTAACAACTACGACACAGACAGCGGTAAGTTTGGTGTTATAGCTTCTTATTCAACTTCAGACCTCGCGTCTGACATTAACGGTTATCAGTCGGGTGCTCCTACCCCGCGTGATAACATTGAAGGCACAACCGGCACGGTTGCTATTGTTCCTGGTTTCCAATTACGTACTAACGAAGTTGACAGAACGCGTGATAGTTACTACTTGTCTGGTCAATGGCGTAGCGACGACGAAAACCTAGAAATACTGGGTAAGTATGTCCGCGTTGAAAACGAAATTAATGCCGTAGAAAGAACAACTGAGTGGTTCCCTGATTTTGCGACGTCTGGCCGAGTAGGTATTGAAGACATTGTTCTTAATCCATTTACATCTGCAGGTATTGCGCGTTGTAACGGTAGTAATGAGCCAAGCGTGGGTGATTGTGATGAGTTAATTCCAGTTGACGGCGGCTTGATGGAATCAGGTATTGTTACTGATACTGGTGATTCTTGGTACGGCGCATACGGTGTTCAGGTAAGTAACTTGGGCATAGGCAAGCGCGAAACGTCAATGACTGAAGACATCAGTTTAAACATAAAATATCGCGCAAGTGACCAGTGGTTCCTAGAGTTTGATGCACATCAAACCAATGCTGAATCTACATACAACGACCAATGGATTGGTTCAAACACATGGTTAAACGTCTTTACGCGTCCTGATTCTGACAACCCTGAGTTACAGTTCTTTATTGACGATCGTTTAGCAATTGGTGAAGGACAAATTTTTGATCAAGGTACTAATCAACAGCCATACGTTCGCCCAACTACAACAGCTGATCCGGGTGGTTATTTCTTGCCATTCGCAAACGACGCGTTTAGAGAAGGTGAAGGTGAGTTAACTGCTGTTCGTGGTGATGCAACCTTTGAGTTTGAAGACAACGATTGGTTTAAATCAATTAAATTTGGTGCGCGTTATTCAGAGCGTGAGCAATTAAACCAAGAAGCCGCTAGTAACTGGCAGGGTTTAACCCAGCCTTGGAACGGTGGTTTAGCGCGCTTTAATGCTTTTGATACTGAAGTGCATGAAGTGGTTGATTTCTCTGACTTCTTCCGCGGTGGTGTGGTAACGGGTGATAATACTTCGTTTGTATACATTGATTCTGATCTACTCAGAAATCCAACTGATTTCTATAATTTCTTAGCGAATGAGCCCGATATTCACGGTGGTGCTTCGTACGATCCGACATTGAACGCTAACGGAAGTCCGCGTCGCACTAGCGATGGTAACTACACGCAACTTTATCAACCAGGCGATATATCTGACATTGTAGAAGAGACGATGAACTTATATGTTCGTGCAGACTTCTTATTTGATATTAATAACGATATGTATCTTGAAGGTAACTTTGGTGTCCGTTATGTGAAGGTAGACGTGAGTTCTGAAGGTACGCTTCAGTACAATCCATTAGGTCCAGACGTACAGCAACTTGAACAAGATCCACCAGTAGAGAACTATACGCCTGAAATCGAGGCGATGGATGATCCTCGAGACTTCTTGCCTGAGTCAGCTGCGTTTTCTGAACAAGCTAACACGCCTATCGTGACTAACATCGAAGAAGACCACTTCTTACCTTCGTTTAATGCTAAATTGAACTTAAATGAAGATATGTTAATACGTTTTGGTATTAGTAAAGCAATGACGCGTCCAAACGTACAAGACATGCGCGCAAGCCAAACAGTTAATACAGCGGTGTCTCGCGTTCAATTCCCTCCTCTTGAAGAGGGTGACCCTGGTTTTGGTCTTCCTAGAGGCTTAGAAGGTGCTAACTTTACTGGCGTTGTAATTAATGGTGGTAATGCATTACTAGAATCTACAACGGCAACCAACTGGGATTTATCCTACGAATGGTACTTTGAAGACGGTGGTTATGTAACAGCCGCAGTATTTGGTAAAGAGCTTGAAAACATCTTTACTTACGGCCCACAAGTTTTAGACACGGTTACCCTCGACGGTCAAACTGCAAACGAAACTTTTGTTGGCGTAGTTAACCAAGATGACGCATCAATAAAAGGCGCTGAGATTGCTTACCAGCAGTTTTATCCAAACCTTCCTGGTATTTTCCAGTATTTAGGTTTGCAAGCCAACTATACCTATATCGATGCTGAAGCAACACCACCACCGGCGTTCTTAGATAACGACAACGACGGTCAGCCAGATCCAGGTTCGTTTGAAAGCTTGTTCCGTTTTGGTAGAAGAGACTTGCTTGGCCAGTCTGACCACACTGCAAACATTATTGGTATCTATCAAGATGAAGAGCTAGAACTGCGTCTTGCGTATAACTGGCGTTCTGAATACTTAAACTCTTATAGAGATTTCGTATCAGCTAACCCAATTATCCAAGAAGCTGCTGGTTTCTTAGACTTCTCAGCTCGTTATGATATTACTGAAAACCTTCAGGTTGCTTTCTTAGCCGCAAACGTACTCGATACTAAGAGTAAGTCTAAGACGCAAATAGATGAAGCGGGTCAAGAGTTCCAGCGTTCAAGTTTCTTAAACGACAGACGCTTTAAATTCAGCATCCGTTATCAGTACTAAGGTTTAGATAAGTCTGTAAGACTTTATAAACTAAAATGGCCAGCTTATTAGCTGGCCATTTTTTTTACTTCGTCCTGCCATCGTTTACTGTTAGGTCGCAAACGATGTTATTCCAGCGCCAAACTATCGTCATTACCGCGGAGGCGGTAACCTCCTTGGAACCTAGCGAATTCTATTTGCGCGATTGTTTTAAGGTAGCATCGCTTTATACCAAGGAGGTCCCGTCCTTCGACGGGATGACAAAGTTTGATTTAAGCAAAGCGAGTTATTATTCGATGGGTATTGCCGACCTAACTCTATTAATAAATTCAAATCGTTCTTTATCTAAATTTGCCGTCATTGCGGTAGGCCAATTACCATTAAACGCGAGTACAAGCTCCCTTGCAGGGTCAATGTAAATGGTTTGTCCGAATATGCCGCGTGCAGTAAAGCTGCCATCGTCAAATGTCCACCATTGGTAACCATAGCCGCTGCCGGGTCTGCCAATATTAGCCTGTTTTTGAGTAGCGGTTTCAATCCAGCCTTCGGGTAAAATTGATTCACCGTTTACGTAACCATCCTCAAGAATAAACAAACCATAGCGAGCGAAGTCTCGCAGACTTGCTTGAATACAACAGCCTGAAATTTCGTTGTTGTCGGGGCCTAATAACCAAGTGGCCTTGTCGGCCATGCCAAATGGCTGCCATATTTTTTCTTGTAAATAATCGGCCAGTGCATAGCCCGTTGCCTGTGATACTAAAATCCCAATTAGGTTGGTTTCACCAGTAGAATAGTTCCACACTTCACCTGCTGGATGCGCTCGACTTAAGCCTTTCATGTAACTCACAATTTGTGGTAAATCGTCTTGGGCTATATGAAAGTTAAACTTAGCCACATCTGAATTAGGGTCACTGTAGTCTTCGTTCCATTCCACACCTGAAGTCATGGTTAGCAATTGTGCAATGCTCACATTGTCATACACTGAGCCTTGTAAGCCATTGACATATATAGAAACGCTATCGTTAATGCTATCGATGTAGCCGTCTTTAATTGCCGCTCCAACTAGACTTGATGTCACAGATTTAGCGACGGAAAAACTGGTCCAACGGCCATCGGCTGAATGACCTAAGCCGTATCGTTCATATCTTACTCTGCCTTTATGCAATATTAGCAGTCCTGCTAAACGTTGCTCTTCAAAAAAAACATCCATATCTTCTTTAAAGTAAATGAAGCCACCAGGGCCTATATCTCGTGGATTATTGCTAGGCAATATTTCGTGAGATTTAACGAGAAGTGAGCTTTGGTCAATCACCTGAAATCCAGCATCTCGTTGGCTTAGGTTCCAAAACAGCACATTGATGTTTTCAGGCGGATCTGACAAAAGTACTCGCCAATGAGGCCCTATTAACCACCATGCAATGGCTGCGAACGTAAAAAGAGAAAAAACGACGATACTCGTCCATTTGAATATAGGGGTCATTGGCTACCTTCTTATTATTTTTATTTACAGATTTAAATTACCACGAATGCCTAAGACTTGCTCTGCTTACTCTATCTTATATCTAAATAGTTGCTCGACAAGGCGACTCATTCGTCTATATCCCTTTGCCAAAACTGACAAATATTTATAAACTCGACGCTCGTATTATTAAGGAATACGTTCTTTACATTTATCAGTTTAAAAAGGCTCTTTATCAATGACACAACAAAAAGTAGGTTTAGTAGGATGGCGCGGCATGGTTGGCTCTGTGCTTATGCAAAGAATGCAAGATGAGAACGACTTTGCAGATATCAAACCTACCTTTTTTACTACCTCACAAAAGGGTTTAGCGGCTCCAAGCTATGCAGGAAATGATGTGGGCACACTTGAAGACGCTTTCGATATATCTGCATTAGCTGAACAAGATATTATCATTACTTGCCAAGGCGGAGACTATACCAAACAAGTTTACGACAAATTACGGACAAGCGGCTGGAAAGGATATTGGATAGACGCGGCTTCTGCCCTGCGCATGAATGACGATTCTATTATTGTGCTCGACCCTCTAAACAAGGCCAAAATTAGTGACGGCATAGACAATGGCATACGCACTTTTGTAGGCGGTAATTGCACAGTATCATTAATGTTGATGGCGCTTGGAGGTTTATTCGAAAAGGATTTGGTTGAGTGGGCTAGCCCAATGACATACCAAGCAGCCTCTGGCTCGGGCGCAAAACACATGCGCGAACTCATCTCACAGATGGGCGCCGTGCATAAAGTGGTCGAAAGTGAACTTAATGACCCTGCCTCTGCTATTTTAGGCATCGACAAAAAAGTGGCTGAATTTATTAGCAGTAACGACTACCCAAGTGAACAGTTTGGCGTGCCGCTAGCAGGTAGCTTAATCCCCTATATCGACACCCAGCTCGACTCAGGCCAAAGCAGAGAAGAATGGAAAGCGCAAGCAGAAGCCAACAAAATACTAGGTACTGACCAAGCCGATACAGCCATTCCAATTGATGGTATTTGTGTCAGAGTTGGCGCTATGCGCTGCCATAGCCAAGCAGTAACGCTAAAACTTAAAAAAGACTTACCACTGGCAGAAATCGAGTCAATCCTTGAAAATCATAACGAATGGGTGACTGTTGTTGCAGATGAACGCGAAGCATCGATGCACAAGTTAACGCCGGCAAACGTTACCGGCACCTTAACTATTCCGGTAGGCCGTATTAGAAAATTAAATATGGGACCAGAATATATTTCTGCGTTTACCGTAGGTGATCAACTGTTATGGGGCGCAGCAGAGCCGCTTCGAAGAATGTTGCGCATTATTCTTGCGCATTAGTTTGTATCTTTGATTGTAGTGGATTAATCCACTAGCGCTAACATGAAGCCCGCTGTGCATAAATGCTCTGCGGGCTTTTTATAGCGTTTTCTAATGACCCCCTTTTTGATACACAATCTTACCGCCAACAATGGTCATTTGATTTTCTGATGTCAGTATTTCATCTACCGGTACGCTTAACCAATCCTTATCAAATACCGAAAAATCGGCATACTTACCGACTTCAACCGAGCCTCGAATATCTTCTTGAAACGCACCATACGCGGGCCAAATGGTAAACATCTTCAAGGCGGTTTCGCGGCTCACAGCTAATTCAGGATGCCAGCCTTTTCCGCTTGTGCCATCGAGCCTTTTACGCGCTACCGCTGCATAAAATTCAATACGCGGGTCGCCTACCTCTACTGGCGCATCAGAGCCGCCTAAAATCATTAAGCCTTTATCGACCAACTGCTGCCACGGATAAGCATAGGCCAACCGAGCCTGGCCCAATCTTTGCGGCGCAAAATTTAAATCACCGATGCCATGGCTTGGTTGCATAGACGGAATAACCTCAAGCTCAACCAGTCTTTCTTGTTCTTTAAGCGGTATCACTTGGGCATGCTCCAAACGCCAGCGTGGGTCTGCTACTGCCCTCTCGTTTAGCGGAACATCTTCAAAAGCCGCCTCATACCAATCTAATACCGTTTTAACTGCGCGGTCGCCTATCACGTGAGTTTCTAATTGAATACCTTCACGCAAAGCTCGTCGCAATATTGGGTCTAACTCTTCTTTAGTTGTGCGGTTCATAAAACCGTTATGAGGGGCATCTGCATAGTTTTCGAGAAGGGCTGCCCCTCGCGAACCTAAAGTGCCGTCTATATATACCTTGATGCCGCGCACATCAAACATATCATCAACCGTGACGAATCTGCCTTGGGCAAACATTTGGTTGGCTTCTTGTACATTGGCAGCGGCATAAATACGCGTGGTCATTTTACCCTCGCGGTGTATTTCTTTCATCAGCTCAATGTTGTCAAATGGCATGCCTGCATCTTGGGTATTTGTCCAGCCAAGTTTGGCGTTTTCGGCCATGCCTTGCATTAAACTGTGCACTTTATATTCTTTTGTTTTAGGCGGTATAAGTGCACGGAATATTTCCATCGCTTTTGCCAATATGTACCCTGTCGGCTCGCCAAATTCATCACGTTCAAATTTGCCGCCAAGCGGGTCGGGGGTATCTTTTGTAATGCCGGCCATTGCCAATGCCGTGCTATTCACCAATGCAGATACACCGTCAGCACGAGGCATAAATAAAGGTTTGTTGGCTGTAAATGGGTCTACATCGGTTTTATTTAGAAAACGTCGCTCGTCTATCCAGCGACGCTCTATCCAGCCTCGGCCTTGCACCCACTCACCCTCTGGCACGCCAGCAGCAAAGTCTTGTATGGCTGCAACCGTTTGCTTAAGAGTGGGAATACCAAACAAGCTTAGCGTTTTTGGACGCTCGCCAACGCCTTCTAAATGTTGGTGACTATCGGTAAAGCCGGCGTAAACATATTTGCCACTTAGATCTAATATTTGGGCATCGCCGCACATATAGGCTTGAACACCATCGTTGCCGCCTACGTACACAATTTTATCGCCAAGTATTGCGCTTGCTTGCGCTTTTGGCTGCTCGTCATTAGCAGTGAATATCGTCGTGTTATGCAACACTAAGTCTGCAGCTTGGCAAGTTTGAGATTTACTTACTGTCTGGTTTTGTTCAGGCTCGCAGGCTTGTAAAAACAAGCAAAAACTCATTATGCTTGCTAATTTATATGTGTTTAGTTGCAATGGTATTTCCTTATTTTGTAAAAGACGCTTGGTGATAAAAAGGCGTAGCTTCGAATCATCGCGCGAGTGATTAAATTTATACTAGCAGGCGCTCATCAAAACAGCCACATATCTACGACTATGTTATAAAATGAACAAGCAGTTTTATCGCCAAACAAAACATTAACTAGCGCAATCACCTAAGCCCTTGTCTTTTATCACTTGTTTGACTATTCATTATTTGGCAATACACCTGCGTATACTCCCTGATACCCATTTTAGAGGCCAGCCAGATTATTGTACGACGTGTTGATAAGCCTTTGTTTAATTTACCAAGGTTTAACGGCACTACCATGTTAATTATATCGGGAGAATTATTGTGTCTGTAGCCGCGCAATCAGTAGAAAGCAAATTTAGACTCGTCACACGAAGTGACTTTGACGGCTTAGTATGTGCCGTGTTACTCAAACAAATCGGCCTTATCGACGACATCAAATTTGTGCATCCAAAAGATATGCAAGATGGCGTAATCGAAATAACGCCTAACGACATCACGACTAATTTACCATACGTTCCGGGTTGCCACTTGGCCTTCGACCATCATTTAAGCGAAGTCAGCCGCAGCAATGACAATCCCAAAACAAACCATATCATCGACCCAAAGGCGCCATCGGCGGCTCGAGTAGTATATGATTATTACGGCGGCAAAGACGTGTTCCCGCATGAGTGGGATGACATGATGGAGGCGGTAGACAAAGCTGATGCTGCCCAATTTAGCAAAGAAGAAATCTTACATCCTGAAGGTTGGGTTTTACTTAACTACCTTATGGACAGTCGCACTGGTTTGGGTCGCTTTAGAGAGTTCAGAATATCTAATTATCAGTTGATGATGGAATTAATTGACTATTGCCGCAACCACACTATTGAAGAAATTATCTCCCTGCCTGACGTGCAAGAGCGCGTTGATATGTACATGCAGCACAGTGAAAAGTTTGAAGCCCAAATAAGAGCCTGTAGTACGGTTTATGATAATTTGGTTTTACTCGATTTACGCGACCAAGAAACCATTTATGCGGGCAACCGCTTTATGATTTATGCCCTTTATCCGCAGTGCAATATTTCGATCCATTTGATGTGGGGCTTTAGACAACAAAATACCGTATTTGCGATTGGTAAGTCGATACTCGACAGAGGTTCTAAGACCAACGTAGGGGCGCTTTGTTTATCATTTGGTGGTGGTGGCCATATGGCTGCAGGTACCTGCCAAGTTGACAACGATAAAGTCGAAGAAACCAGAGCAAGTTTAATTAGCCAAATCAATGCCGATGGTTAAGCACCCATAAAATAAAATGCAAAGGCAAGTACACTTGCACCTAAACGACAAAAGCCAGCTCCATAGGAGCTGGCTTCTTTATTTATGCATCAATATTTAACTGCTTGGTTGAGCCTGTTCTATCGACTTATTTGGTTTTCACTTCTATTCGCCCGTGCACTGTGCTTACCTCAACCGTTGAGCTTGCATTGCCGGTAGAGAACTCCAGCCATCTACGCGGGCCATACTTTGGCTTGTTAGCTTTTTTACCCGTTATATTATCTTTGATGCTTCCGCCAGTATGTGATTCTAGGTCAAAGCGCGCCTGCACGCCCTCTTGAAAACTGAGCTCTACTCTTCCGCCAACAGAGCTAGCTTGCACGTTAGCGCCATCAAGAAGTTCCATTTCCATTTCAATACCGCCGTTAACCGTATTGGTATTAACCACTTCTACTTTTTGCAAATAAAACTCGATATCGCCATTAACTGTTTCGGCCGTAACTTCTGAAGCGCTCGATTTTGCGTCGATATCACCGTTTACCGTGTTCGCTCGTATTTCGTCGCCTTCGGTTTGCTCGGCTCTTATATCGCCGTTAACAGTATCAACAACTACCTCACCCTCTAATCCCATTGCGCGAATATCACCGTTAACACTGCTTAAGCGTATGCGGCCTCGCATGTCATCTGCGCGCAATTGACCATTAACCACCGACACATCGGCGCCACCATAAATAGATGAAACGCTAACTTCAGCATTTGGCGAATTATATTCGATACGGCTACCTTTAGGCACGTGAATGACTAGGTCGTCTCCATTGCCACTGCTGTTGTTTGACCACCAACCTTTGTTATTTTTAACTTCTACTTCAAGGATAATTGTTTTACCTTCGCGCTCAAAACGAAATTTTTCAGTGCGTTCACCTAACACACCTTCAACCTTCACTTCGTCTTGATCCCAGCCAATTATTTTTGCTTCACCCGACACATGTTTTATTTCCACAAAACCGTTAGGGTCGGCATCAAGGGTCTCATTCACTTTTTCTTGAGCAAACGCTTGGGTGCACAAAATTATTAATGAAACCGCGAGCACAAATGTACTTTTGAATCGGTTTGTTTGTTTGGCCTTTTTCTTACAAATACTACTCATTTTGTTTGTCCTCATAAAATCTGTTCTAAATGCTCTGCCAAGCAGGCGCATGCACGCGCTCGATAAGCGCAATTTGTTGTTCGTGTACTTTTTTCAGCATTTTTAACAATGCGACGTTGTTCGGTTCGTTCTCCAAGGCTTTCTTAATCGCCGCAGCTGCGTCATCAAGCTCCTGTAACTGCTGCTGCCAATTTTGTGTTTTTTCAGGCGTGCCTGCAAAACTGGCTAATAAAAGTTGTTTTTGCTCGGCATGTTGCGCACTCAGCTGATTAACGAGTTGTTCACCCGTTTTACTTGCACCGCTTTGATAGCTAAAGTAACCCACCATAGCAACCAAGCACACACTGGCGGCAATCGCATAAATAGGACGTTTTGAAGCTGCTTTAGAACTTGTACTAGCGCCGCTATCATCAAGCGCTTGTGCACTGCTAACGGTCGTTAGTGCATACTCAATGCCAGTAAACAAATCTCGCTGAGGTTGCTTCTCTTTTGGCAACTGCCGAATCAGCGCTTCAATTTTGTCGCCTTTCGATTGACTATTTGACTCATTACTACTCATCAATCCACTCCTCAATTAATTGCCTTGCACGATGAAACTGCGCTTTGCTCGTGCCTACCGCCATGTCTAACATGTCGGCAACTTGTTCATGTCGGTAACCTTCAATAGCGTGTAATACAAAAACCATACGAGCTCGTTCCGGCAATCTGTACACTAGTTTTTCAAAATCGGTGTCGGTAAAACTAGCTTCAGCGACTCTTTCGTTTACGTTACTGTCTTCGATATTGAACATCTTCTGCCACCAACCGCGCTGCTTGCGGATATACGACACCGTAATATTGCTTGCGACACTATGTAACCAAGTACTAAATTTACTATCGCCTTTAAAGTTGTCTATTTTTCGCCAAAGCTGAATAAACACCTCTTGCGTAGCATCTTCAGCCTGGGACCTATCGGCGCACAGTCTGCAACAAAGCGCGTAAACCCTTGGCATATGCATATCGTACAATTGTTTAAATGCGGCCTTGTCTTGCAATTTGACACGCTCAATCAAGTCTTGCTCACTTGTCTCGCCTACATCTTCATCATGAGTTTGTGCGCGCGCATCCGTATCAAGCTCCTGCCCAATCTCATTAGTACGAATTGTTGTATGTTCTGAAGCATCGTCTTTAACTAATTTCAACGCTGCCTCTTTGGGTATACTCGACTTCAATTATCATCCTGTTAATGTCGCTATAAGCTTTTATCAAGCGTATATTTATCGTCTTCAAATAGTTTGTCGCAGCTCAAATAAAAAAGGTTTAAGCCAGTGAATAAAAATATAGTGTAAAAGGCATTTCTGGTTTAGGATTTATGTGTGATACCAGCAAATGCAGAAGTTAGCATCTAGCCCTTTTTAGTTAGCATAAGCTTAAGGTTATAAAAAAACCATGCAAATTAGTCATTTATTCGCGGGCAAACCAATACCCTTTGGGCCTCGCGGTGCGCCCAGCAGCATTATCAAGCAAGCTCAAACCAGCCTCGACGTAAAGTTTGATGGGGCTATTGAAGATGAACAAGGCAATAAAAAACTGCATGGCGGGCCTTACATGGCGCTGCATCAATACGCGCAAAGCAATTATGCAATTTTGGCCAAGCAATTTACTGAGAGCGCTGTGCCATTTGAAAGAGGTAGCATTGGAGAAAACCTCTCAGCGCCAGACATGAATGAAAACAATGTATTTATTGGCAATCAATACAAAATAGGCAGTTGTATAGTACAAGTCGTATCCCCACGTGCGCCCTGCTCCAAAATTAATCATCGCTATCAAGCGGCAAGTAAGCAAAAGGTTGACTTATTTATTGCTGAGCATGCGCTTACTGGTTGGTACTACAGTGTGGTAAAGGAGGGCACTATAAGTGTGGGTGACCCCATCGAACTGATAAAACAAGGCAACAATAAGTTAAACATAGCTGTTGTTTGGCGTCTACGTGAGTTTGCAAAAACGCTCGATAAAAGCACGACTAAACAAGCAGTTCAGGCCGCGTTAGAACTTGCCGACTTAGCGGTAAACGAACCAACGCTTGCACCTGAATGGCAAGCTCATATCAACAGAGTTGCAGTGAAACTGAGCAAAATATTTTAGCGGATAGCTAACTATATTTTATAGTAATCATTTAACGCAAGACTGGCTCCTGTGGGGCAGTAAGCGGTCGTTGTTTTTTGCATTCTGTTGAACAAATTCTTCATCTATTGCCGATTTTCTTGGCGGGCAAGTTAACGCCCATTGCCGCCACTTGAACTGCTAATCAAAACAGTGGGTGCAATATACACCCTAACAAATCTGGCTATTAGTACAGTCGATTCTTACTTTCTTTCTTGAAATACTGCTGCAACACCAAAGTATATAGAGGTTTAAACCTCAGTGAATAAGCATATTAGTCTCGGTAACATACTGCCATCAGTTTTTATTGTTCGTGGTAATAAAGCAATGTTAGACAGCGATTTGGCAGCACTTTATGAAGTCGAAACAAAAGTTCTAAATCAAGCGGTAAAACGCAATATTGACCGCTTTCCTGAGGACTTTATGTTTCAGTTAACGAAAGAGGAATATAAACTTTTGAAGTCACAAAATGTGACCTCAAGTTGGGGTGGCCGCAGAACACTTCCGTATGCATTTACCGAACAAGGGATCGCTATGCTGTCATCGGTACTAAAATCTCAACGTGCTATCGAGGTCAATATTTCTATTATGCGTGCCTTTGTAAAAATGCGCAAAATGATTACGGAGACGGATGATTTACGAGAAATGATTTTTAGTCTAGAAAGTAAGTATGATGAACAATTCCAAACGGTATTTACTGCACTTCAAAAAATCATAA